>JBGQGU010000242.1:0-5352 GCA_041497655.1 Gammaproteobacteria bacterium | reverse complement strand
CATCATGCAGCACCTGCCGGAGGGCGGCGGGCGGCTGGTGGACCGCGTGCGCGCGGGCGTGCTCCTGTTCGCGGAGAGCATGGAAGAGGTGGGCGACGCCTATTCCATCGCCGGGTTCTGCTCCAAGTATCGCGACAACGTGAGCTATTACACCATCAAGGGCTTCGAGCAGCCGCTCTCCCAGGAGATCCGCAGCCAGATCGGCGGCATGTCGGGGCGGCTCGCCACGCGCATGGGCGCCGCGATCCGCCACGCCACCGCCTGCTTCGAGGGCATCGAGAGCCGGCGCCGGCTGCTGCTGATCCTATCCGACGGCCGGCCCGAGGACTACGACGACGGCGGCGACCGGCGGTATCTCCACGAGGACACGCGCATGGCGGTGAAGGAGGCGGTGGCGAAGGGCGTGCACCCGTTCTGCATCACGGTGGACACCATGGCGAACCAGTACCTGCCGCAGATCTTCGGTCGCGGGCACTATCTCGTGCTCGACCATATCAACTCGCTGCCGAACAAGCTGCCCGAGATCTATTTCCGCCTCAGGCGGTGATGGGTGATGGGTGATGGGTGATGAGTGATGGGTGAAAACCTCATCCTTTCGCCTGCGGCGGTAAAACTGGAACACGCCGCCATGACGCCGAGACACCAAGAAAATCAAACAATAATCGAACCGCCAAGGCCGCCAAGCACGCCAAGCAAAGTTAGATTTCCGAGATGACAAATGCTTCGATAACCGACGAAGGGGATCCGGAGGTCCTACGTGCTGCGCTTTTCGAGGCGATCGAGAACCAACTTCGGTCCAATGTTCCGCCCGAAACTCGGGAAACGCTTGATCGCCTCATGAGCGAGGGCCACACGCGCGAGGAAGCGATGAAACTAATCGGGTGCGTCTTAACGAGCGAGGTCTACGACGTCCTAAAAACGCAGACGCCCTATGACAACGCGCGCTACGTGGCGAATTTGAAGCGTCTTCCCGAGCTTCCCTGGGATAACGACGAATGAGGGCGCAACGGAAATCTAACCACGCGATCGACAGCGACGCATGGCAAGCGTTGCCTGCGCTTGCGTGCGCGCGTCATCGCGGACGTTAGCGCGCACTATCCGACGACGAGAATTCTGGCTATAATCTAGCCAGAATGCGGTTTGAGATACTCCTGGCCCCCGAGACCGTCGAAGACCTGCGCAGATTGAAGGCCGGCGAACGGACAGCGGTAAAGGAAGCCCTCGAAACCCATTTGAGGCGCGAACCAACCAAGACTAGCCGTAGCCGAATCAAGCGATTGCGCGGCATTGCGCGACCGCAGTACCGGCTCCGCGTCGAAGAGGTCCGTGTGTTCTACGATGTTTCGGGCTCGACCGTCGAAGTGTTGGCGATCGTGCCCAAACCGGAGGCTGAGTCATGGCTAGCGCGGTTCGGAAACCCAAAATGAAGGAAGTGCCCCTTTCCGAGGTCAAAGACGACTTGTCTCGCTTTCTTCGGGAAGCCGAGACCCAGGACGTCGTCATCACACGCCACGGCAAACCAGCCGGAGTGCTAATCGGGTTCAAATCGGAGGACGACTGGTTCGACTACCGACTTGAGCACGACGCACGGTTCTTACAGCGCGTCGAGCAGGCTCGCGCTAGCTTCCGTGCGGGCCGAGGCGTCAAACTCGAAGACGTCAAATAGCAGTGCGCTCTAACCACCCGGCCAACGCGGACGCGCGCGCGAGCGCCGTGCCTTTCGTCGGCCGGCGGGCGCGCGCCGGTTTCTGGGAACGTTGAGTCTGTAGGAAAAGTCCCCGGCCGATGATCGACCGATTTAGATGCGATATGAGCAGCGCTTCGGTAAGATTGGACGGGGAAATGATCGACCGCATCTCGATCTCCTCCTGGCGCGAATCGTCGGGCGTAGCAGCGGCAACATTCCTGATTACCCACAAAACCACGGTGATTCTGCGAGAGGATCAGAACCTCGTTGTTTTGGGCTTTTCCTACAGACTCGTTAGGAGTCAAGTATGGAACAGAACATAGTCTCCGGTGATCGTGTCGTTGATCTGGCGGCCTCGCTCCGGTTCGCGGCATTGATCGCCGGCGCGATTAGCTGCGCTGTTGCGCTGTGGATCCTCAAGCAAAATGTACTGTGGTCTATTGCCGCGTTGGTTGTTGGCGGAATTGCAGGCCTCTGCGTCGGCTTTGTTCTAGGTCCGTTGATCTATTCGGCGGCGCCGGGACAAGTGGCCGTTGTGAAGCTTGGTCCAGGAGCGCTGGCGAAAACGCTCAAGGGTACTTTGATTGGTGCCATCATCTCAGGATTGGTCGTCGCGGCAGTACCTGCGGGACTATTTGGCCAATCGTCAAAGCTCATGTTGCTTGCCGGTATTGGCTGCGGCATCGGAGCAGTGGTTGGGGCCGCGCTCGGTTATCTTGTGTCGCGACCATAATTGAATGTGGCAAGTAGATGACTCCTAACCCCCAAATCGAGAAGGACGCGTCGCCAGCGGCGCTGCGCTTGCTGGGTCGCGCCGCTCATTTGGGACGTTAATGGGAGTTTCTGCGCGTTGAACGGCGATTGATTCGTCCGTTCGAACGCGTGCGGCCTCTGCATCGCTGTGGGCAAGCATCAAACGACATCGCGTCGGCCGCTTGCGCGCAGCCTCCGAACCGCTTGCGGCAAGATTCCAGATCCGTGCTGTCGGCTGCTTTGCTCGTCTCCGCGGTCGCATCCCCAATGAAGTTGGGGCCCCTGCTCAACGCTCTGACGCGCCCTCCTTGGTCGCATCCCCAATCAATTGGGGCCCCTGTTCCGCGCTGCGGCGCGCGCCAACCCGGCACTCTGCGTCGGGCTTTAACCGTGCTTGGCGGCGTGTTAAGGTTTTCGCATCCGCAAGCCTGACAAGGCCGTATCATTGCTCGTAACCGAGCACTCAGCACTCAGCACTCAGCACTCAGAACTCAGCACTCAGAACTCAGGGAGGTAAACCGTGGCCAAGCCAGCCGTGCGGCGCCAGACAGAGTGGGTGCCGCTGACCAAGGAGCAGTACCGCGAGCGTTTTTTCGCCCGCTTCTACGATCCCGCGTTCGACGGGGTCAAGGCCGAGCTCGAGAAGGTGCTCGAGAAGGCGTGGGACGGCTACATCGTCTACCGCAAGTCGCCGCGCAAGACGCCGGCCGGCAAGGGGTTCGCTGACCCGAAGTTCGAGCTGCCGATCGAATGGCTGGAGACGCGGGCCGCGATCCTGGCGGCGGAGAAGCGCCAGAAGGATCCGAAATCGCCGTCCAGGATACTCATCGTCAACGGCTCGACCCGCAGCGAGCATACCTGTCCCGGCGAGATCTCCAAAACGCGGCGCCTCGCGCAGCACGCGCAGAAGGCGGTCGAGGCGCTGCCGGGATTCGAGGTGGATTTTCTCGACATCTCGACGCTGGCCGACGAGCCGTATAAGACGATCTACCCGTGCAAGGCGTGTGTATCCACCTCGCAGCCGCTCTGCCACTGGCCCTGCTCCTGCTATCCCAACCACGCGGTGGGGCAGGTCAACGACTGGATGAACGAGATCTACCCGCGCTGGGTCGCGGCGCACGGGGTCATGATCCTGTGCCCCGTGCACTGGTACCAGGCGCCGGCGAGCCTGAAGCTCATGATCGACCGCCTGGTGTGCGCCGACGGCGGCAATCCCGACCCGACCACCACGCAGGGCAAGAACCCGGCGCTGGCGAAGGAGCTGGAGCTCGCGGGCTGGGATTATCCCAAGCATCTCGCCGGCCGCGCGTTCTCGATCGTCGCGCACGGTGACGCGGCGGGGCCGGAAAACCTGCGGCGCATGCTGACCGACTGGCTCACCGACCTGGAATTGATCCCCGCCGGCCCGACCGCGCTGATCGACACCTGGATCGGCTGGTATCAGCCCTACGCCACCAGCCACGAGGACCTGGACAAGGACCAGGACGTTTTTACGGAGGTGGACAACGCCGCGCTTGCCCTTGCCAACCTGGTGAAGCAGATCCGCTCAGGGAAGTATCACGCGCCGGACGAGGAGCTCCACGCTCCACGCGAAAAGTGACCTCGAGCGGTCACTTTAAGGATGAGGGATGAGGGATGAGGGCGGAGGGATGACAAGAGCGCGTTGAGCGGTGTCGCGCCATCCGCTCCAACGCGCTCAAACAAAGCGGCGCGATAGCGTCCGCATTTATTCGGGCTTGATGCCGGCGATGCTCACCAGCTTCTCGATGCGCGCGAAGTCGGCACGGAAGAACTTGCCGAGCTCCTCGGGGCTCGTGCTCCCCATGGGCACCAGGCCTTGGTTCGCATAGAGCTTCCTCACCTCCGGATCGGCGAGCGACTTCTGGACCAGCGCGTGCACGGTCTTGATGACTGGCCGCGGCGTTCCCTTCGGCGCGAAGAAGGCGTTCCAGCTGTTGTATTCGTAGCCCGGAACGCCGGCCTCGTCGATGGTCGGCAGCTCCGGCAGCAGGGGTGAACGCGCCTTCGACGAGATCGCGAGCGCCCGCATGCGTCCCGCCTTGATGTGCCCCATGAGCGCAGCCGCCGGACCGACACTCCACTGCGCTTCGCCCGCGACCACCGCCGCCGCCATCGGGCCGCCGCCCTTGTAGGGCACGTGCACGGTGTCGATGCCCGCCAGCCGGGTGAACATCACTCCCGCAAGATGGCTCGAGGAGCCGACGCCCGCCGACGACATGTTCAGCTTGCCGGGCTGCGCCTTGGCGAGGGCGATCAGCTCCTTCACGCTCTTCACCGGCAGGGCGGGGTTGACCACCAGCACGGAGTCGGCATTCACGATGAGGGAGATCGGATCGAAGTCCTTCAGCGTGTCGAACGGCAGGCTGCGGTAGGTGAACCGCGAAAGGATCATCGAGCTTGGCGCCCCGACGAGCACCGTGTAGCCGTCCGGGGCGGCGCGGGCGGCGAGCTCGACGCCGATGATGCCGCCGGCACCGCCGCGATTGTCGATAACGAGCTGCTGGCCCAGCATCTCCGACAGCCTGGGCGTGACAATGCGCGTGATCGTGTCGAGCGAGGATCCCGCCGACTGGGCCGCGATCAACCGCACCGGACGGTCGGGGTAAGTCTGGGCAACGGCGACGCCGCCTGCGAACAGGGCCAGCAGTCCAAACCCCACGAGCTTGCGTGTCATGGCTGTGCCTCCTTTTGTTACGCCGGAATTGTCGCACAACTCCGACTGCGGCCCCCCTTTGGCAAAGGGGGGGAAGGGGGGATTTAGCGATGCGCTTCCGAAGGAATTGCCGGCAGCGGACCGCTGCGCATGTTATTGAGATGGCGCTGCCGCACCAGCGCCATGGTGACGGCGACGAACACGCCGAACAGAACGATCACCGTGTAGATCGAGAGAT
>JBGQGU010000241.1:0-5365 GCA_041497655.1 Gammaproteobacteria bacterium | reverse complement strand
CGCAGTGATCCAGATCGAGGCGGCGGTGGTCAGCCCGCGCACGGTGAGGCCCTCCTTGAAGATCACGCCGGCGCCGAGAAAGCCGATGCCGGTCATGATCCCCTGCGCCATGCGCGTCGGGTCGAGGGCGACACGCCCCGAAAATGCTTCTGGATACCAATGGGACTGGTACACCGTTATCAGCATCAGCGCGCTGGAAGCAACGCACACCAGCGCGTGCGTGCGGAAGCCCGCGGGGCGCCCGTGATAACTGCGTTCGAAGCCGATCACCCCGCCCGCCCCGAGCGCGATCAGCAGGTGCTCCACTATGGTGAGGTATTCCTGTTCCATCCGTGGCAGTGTAACAAGAATTCTAGAAAGCGTGATTCGTGAGTTGTGATTCGAGCTCCCCCTCACCCCAACCCTCTCCCCCAAACCTGGGGAGAGGGAGAGGATTTTTCGATTCACGAATCACGATTCACGAATCACGCTCCTGGGAAAAGTGGTCAGGGTGGTGAGATTCGAACTCACGACCTCGTGCGCCCAAGGCACGCGCGCTACCCAGCTGCGCCACACCCTGAATAAATCCGGGGCCCCGATTCTCTTCCCCGGATTTATTAATTGTACAGTACCGGCATCAGCACGAGCGCGATAACGTTCGAACAGGAAAATTTCGCCGGCCGTTGCGCGTCTGGCCCTCTGGATGAACGTTGATCCCATTCTCCGTTCGAGGATAAATTTTCGTCCGGTGTCGCAGCGCCGGACGAAAATTTGGTAGGCCGCCGGGGACTTGAACCCCGAACCAACGGATTAAGAGTCCGCTGCTCTACCAGTTGAGCTAGCGACCCGCCGGAGATCCCGCCTCAACGCACCGCGCGCCAGAAAGGATGACGAGCCCGAGACGAGGGCGCCTATTGTCCTGCCCCGTGCGCCGCAGCGTCAACTATGATCCGCGCGGTGGGCAGTGCGTCTCGGAGGATCCCGCATCATCGAATGTCTGCCGAGCACGGACGTGTTTGCGATCGCGGATCATAAATAATGGCGTCCGATCCGACTTCAAGGCGTTGCGTCCGCTAGAATGCGCCCTTTCGGGTTTGCGACATGACACAGTCCAACTGGCGGACGCCGCTAGCAGTGCTGATCTGCAGCGGCATCATCCTCACGCTCTCGCTCGGCACGCGCCACAGTTTCGGGCTGTACCTGCAGCCGATGACTCTCGACCTCGGCTGGAACCGGCAGACATTCGCGATCGCCCTCGCGATCCAGAATCTGGTCTATGGCCTGGCGACGCCCTTCGCCGGGATGATCGTCGACAAGTACGGCGCGGCGCGCGTGCTGATCGGCGGTACGCTGCTCTACTCGGTCGGGATGGTGCTGATGGCATTCTCCACGAGCGGCTGGGAGTTCAGCCTGAGCGCGGGCCTGCTGGTCGGCATCGGGCTTTCCTGCAGCGGCTTCAGCATCGTCTACGGCGTGGTGGGGCGCGCCTTTCCACCCGGGAAGCGCACCATGGCGCTGGGCATCGCCGGTGCCGCAGGCTCGTTCGGGCAGTTCGTGATGCTGCCCTTCGGCCAGGTCCTGATTAACCACATAGGCTGGCACTACGCGCTGCTCATCCTCGCGGTGACGGTGATGCTGATCGTGCCGCTCTCCGCGGGGCTGGTGGAAGATAAACGGAAGCACGCCGCGGAATTCCATAAGCAATCCATCCCCGAAGCGCTGCGTGAAGCATTTGGCCACAACGGCTACATGCTGCTTTGCTCCGGCTACTTCGTGTGCGGGTTCCAGCTCATGTTCATCTCGGTGCACTTCCCGGCGTATATGATCGACCAGCACATGACACCCGAAACCGGCATGGCGGCGCTCGCCTTGATCGGGTTGTTCAACATCTTCGGCAGCTACTTCTGGGGCTGGCTCGGCAACCGCTACACCAAGAAGTACGTGCTCTCGACGCTCTACTTCACGCGGGCGGTGGCGTTCGCGATCTTCATCGCGGCCCCGGTCACGCCACTGTCGGTTTATCTTTTCGGCGCCACCATCGGTTTCCTGTGGCTCGGCACGGTGCCGGTTACGGGCGGGCTCATCGCCGATATCTTCGGCGTGAAGTACTTCTCCACGCTGACCGGCATCGCCTTTTTGTTTCACCAGGTCGGCAGCTTCGCGGGGATCTGGATCGGGGGATACCTGTTCGACACCACCGGCTCCTACCAGTTGATGTGGCTGCTCACCATCGCGATGGGCGTGCTCGCCGCGCTCATCAATTTGCCGATCAACGATCGGCAGATCGTAAGGCCGGTGGCTGTGCCGGCCTGACGGCCTTGGAAACGCGTGACATGGTGAAACGTGACATGGTGAAGCGTGAATGGACCAGCTAGAAACTCCCCTCCTTTTCAAGGAGGGGTGGCACGCGAGTGCCGGGGTGGTTACACCCTAGCTCTCGCTTCCACCACCCCGCCCGCTGCGCAGGCACCCCTCCTCAGACAGGAGGGGAATCCACCAAGGTCGCCGTATCACGCCACGCCGTACCACGTCACGCAGTATCACGTCACGCTGTTTCCGTTTCTTTCGCCGCTTCAGCGAGGAGCCATTTGCGAAACTCCGCGACGCCGGGCCGCCCGACTGCGGACTCCGCGCAGACCATGTAGTACGCGGACTGGAGCGGGACCCGCAGCGCGAACGGCGTAATCAGCCGCGCGGCATTCAAGTCAGCCTCGGCGAGCACCGGCATCGTCGCGACGACGCCGTGGCCCTCGGCCGCGGCCTCGAACGCAAGCACGGCATGGCTGAAGTGAGGTCCCCGATCCACATCCACGCCTTGCACCCCGGCCGCCTTCAGCCACACCTCCCAGAACGACACCCCGTCGTAGAGATCGCCGGTGTCGTCGTGCAGCAAGAGCTGGTGCCTGAGATCGTCGGGCCGCAGCAGAGGGTGATCCGGATCGGTCAGCAGCTTGGGGCTGCAAATCGGCGTGATTGACAGCGCGAGCAGCTTGTCGACCTTGAAGCCGGGGTAATCGCCGCGGCCGTAGAGTATCGCCACATCGGAATCGGCGAGCCAGGCGTTCACGGTCGCGCGTTCCGCGGCGGCACCCCGCCTGCTGCCCTCCGCAGTCTGCCGCAGCCGCGCGGATACGCGCACGTCGGTCTCGGGGTGCGATGCCAGGAAGCGGTGCAGCCGCGGCATCAGCCAGCGCGCGGCGAATGAGGGCGCCGCGCTCACGGTCAGCATGCCGCCTCCCTTGTGCGCGCGCAGCCGCTCCACCGCCTGCGCGAGGCTGTCGAAGCCCTCGCGCAGCTTGGGCAGGCACGCGCGTGCCGCTTCGGTCAGTTCCAGCGCGCGGTTGCGGCGGAGAAACAATTTCACGCCGAGAGCGTCCTCCAGCGCCTTGATCTGATGGCTCACCGCAGCGGGTGTCACATTGAGTTCAGCGGCGGCCTTCTTGACGCTCAGGTGACGCCCGGCCGCCTCGAATGCCTTCAAGGCGTTGAGCGGTGGCAGGCGGGCAAACAAGGGAACTCGACTTAGTTTATCTATACTATCTGGGCATTATATATCACCTATTGCGGCGCAACAAAGTGCCTTAATATTGGTCTATAGGTTTGTGTAAAGTCATGCGGTTATATGACGAAATTGCTACTGGAGGCAGGTTCTCCAGGTAACCTGAAGAGGATTATGACGATGAGGAAAGTTAATCAGATGACCTTGGGTTCAGACGTTTATGCGCTGATTCGCAGGGCGCAGATGAGCGATCGGGAGCGCCAAGTCGCGATCGACGCGATGCGCGTTGCAGAAACCTTCGCGCAGGCAGTGCTCTGGGTGAAGGAAAAGGTTGCCGCAATAGGCACGTGCTTCCTGAAGCTCAGCGTGAAGCACTAGCAGCCCGTCGGACTTAGATGTCCGACTGGCTGCTAACAGCAAAACCGCCCGCGAATTTCGAATAAAACCCAGGGTAACGACCCCGATGGGCCTCCAGATGGGCACGCGCGGAGGCTGGAAATGAGGTTTTCACTGTCATGGACTCCCGTTATCGTGCGGGCGGTTTTGCATAAGGAGTTTGTCGGACCTAAGTCCGACAAACTCCTAAGAACTACGGTTCTTCTTCAACCGGGGTCTCCTCCTCCCCCCGGTTAAAGGCTGCGCAAGCAGCCTTTTAAAACGCGGTGGTAATCCCACCGCGTTTTTTTGCCCGCTCCTCGGAAAAGGCGTGACGTGATGAGGCGTGACTGATACGGCGTGACTGATGGGACGTGACTGGAGTTTCGAAACCGCACATGAACGCGGATAAACGCAGCTGAATTCAAGATTTGGCCGAGCTTCGGCCCGGGGGAGAAAGCCGCGGGCAGCGATGCCCCCCGGCTTTTTTTGTGCCATTATCCGTGACGCGGGCCTGTGCTGAGCTGTGCTCCCGTCATCCCATGTGCAACCTGACTGCCCCCCGTCTTCTGACGCTAGTCGCGCTCTGCCTTGGGAGCAGTTGGGCGGCGCTGGCGGAGGAAAACTGGGGGCTCCTCGCCACGAGCAATACCACCAGGGTTTACTTCGACCGCGGCTCGGTGAAGGAAGCCGAGGGTTACGTCTACTACAACATCCGCATCGACTATAACCAAACTCTCGAGACCCGCGACAAGAAATACCGTTACCGGTCCGCTATCAACGGGGTGGCGGTGCAATGCGACGCGAAGAAGTTCGCGGTCACGTCGATCACCCTGTTCAACGAAACCGGAGCGCGGCTTGCGGGAAGCTCGAGGGATCGCGAGCGCTGGGAAGAGACGCTGAAGGAAGTCGCGGCTGGCGGCGTCCAGGCGAGGGCCCTTCAGTACGCGTGCGCGCTCGCGAGGGGAGAAAACCCGCCGACGCCCGATGCGAAGGCCGAAGCCCGGCCCGCGGGGAAAACCACGATCGGGGCCGGCATCGTTGCGACCCGTGATGGCATGATCGTCACCAATCACCATGTAGTGGACGGCTGCTCGGCCATCGTCGTCCTGGATTCACAAAAGATCCGGGCTCCCGCCGAGCGCGTCGCCTCGGATCCGAAGAACGACCTTGCGCTCATCCGGGCGAGCCGGAGCTTTCCCGAGGTGGCGGCGTTCCGCAAAGGCGTGCAGCTACAGGCGGGCGAGTCGGTGACGGTGGTCGGCTATCCGCTCGCCAGCATCCTGGGGAGCGAGCCGAACGTCGCCTTCGGATACGTGAGCGCCACCACCGGGCTGCGGGGCGACGCCTCGACCTTCCAGATTTCCGCTCCGATCCACAAGGGGAACAGCGGCGGGCCGATCCTCGACCAGAGCGGCAACGTGACCGGCATCGTGAGCTCCAAGCTCGATGCGCTCGCGGTCCAGAAACGGACCGGCGACCTGCCCCAGAACATCAGCTTTGGCGTGAAGG
>JBGQGU010000240.1:0-5393 GCA_041497655.1 Gammaproteobacteria bacterium | reverse complement strand
TCGCCGGTTCCCCGCGATCCAAGGAACGCGGCAGTTACCTTCTCACCCCGGCCGGGAGCGCATTGGCGCAGGCCGCGCTGCCGCCGCGTGCCCGCACCCAGCGCCGGCTGCTGGAGCGCCTGCGTCAGGGGCCACTTGACCCTGCCGAGGCGGGCACCGCCTTCCGACAGGCCCGCGCCACGCTCAAGCGGTTCATGGAGCGCGGCTGGGTGACGCTCCAGGAGGAAGGGCATGCGATCAGGACAGCGCCGCTCGAGGCCGCTGCCGCGCCTGAACTCACTGCCGAGCAAGCGCGGGCTGTGTCCGAGATCCGCGCCGGCCTCGGTGGATTTCACTCGTTTCTCCTGCTCGGAATCACCGGCAGCGGCAAGACAGAGGTCTACCTGCACGCCGTCGCCGCAACGCTTGAGGCAGGGGGGCAGGCGCTGGTGCTGGTGCCCGAGATCGCGCTCACACCGCAGCTGGAAGCGTTGGTACAACATCGCTTTCCAGGCACGCATACCGTCAGCTTGCACAGCGCGCTCGCCGAAGCGGAGCGCCTGGAGCACTGGCGCGCGGCGTGCTCCGGGCGGGCCCGTATCGTTCTCGGCACCCGGCTCGCCGTGTTCGCGCCGCTGCCGGAACTGGGCCTCATCGTTGTGGACGAGGAGCAGGACAGCTCCTTCAAGCAGGGGGAGGGGTTCCGCTATTCGGCGCGGGACCTCGCAGTGGTGCGGGCCCGGCAGCGCGGCGTGCCGGTCGTGCTCGCCTCGGCTACACCCGCGCTCGAAACCTATCACAACGCCGTCAGCGGCCGTTACACGCTGCTCACGCTGACGAGCCGCATCGGCGCCCCGCCGCCGCGCATCGCCTGCATCGACACGCGCGGCGACAAGTTGAGCGACGGTCTGTCGGGGCGCCTGCTGGCCGCGCTGCGCGACCGCGTCGCGGGCGGCGAGCAGGCACTGGTGTTCATCAATCGCCGCGGTTACGCCCCAGTGCTGATGTGCCGGTCCTGCGGGTGGATATCCGGCTGCCAGCGCTGCTCGGCACGACTCGTGCTGCACCTGCCTGAGCGGCGGCTGCGCTGCCACCATTGCGGCCATGTCTCCCCACCCCCGGCAGCCTGCCCCGGCTGCGGCAACCCGGATCTCGCGCCGGTCGGCCACGGCACACAGCGCGTGGAGGAAGTGCTGACGCGGCTTCTCCCGCAGGCGCGCCTCCTGCGCATCGACCGCGACACGACGCGCCGGCGCCGCGCCTGGCACACGATGCGCCAGCGCATCCAGGAGCGCGACGTCGACATCCTGGTCGGCACCCAGATCCTTGCCAAGGGCCACGACTTTCCGCACCTCAACCTGGTGGGCGTGTTGAACGCCGACAGCCAGCTCTACAGCAGTGACTTCCGGGCCGCCGAGCGGCTGTTCGCGCTGCTCACCCAGGTCGCCGGACGCGCCGGACGCGGCGGCACCCAGGGCGAAGTGCTGATTCAGACCGAGTTCCCGCATCACCCGCTCTACGCGGCGTTGCGGAGCCAGGACTACCGCGCTTTCGCGGACGACGCGCTCGCCGAGCGCCGGCAGGCGGGCTTCCCGCCATTCGTCCACCAGGCGCTGTTGCGTGCAGAGGCGCCCCGACTGGCCACCGCGCTCGAGTTCCTCGGCGAGGCCGCGCGCCGCGGCAGGGCGCTCGACGAGCATGTCACCGCGTACGACCCGGTGCCCGCCGCGCTGCCGCGCCGGGCCGGGCGCGAGCGCGCCCAGTTGCTGGTGCAGGCCGCCTCGCGGCAGCGCTTGCGCGACTTCCTCGGCGCATGGCACGACGCGCTGGCGCGCTTGCTCACCACGCGGGCGCGCTGGTCGATCGACGTCGATCCGCTGGAATTCTGACGTCGCTTATAATCCCGCTTTTTCTCCGGATTCCCGATGACGGCCCCTGCTTTCGACGATCTGCGTTCGCATCTCTCGGCGCTGTTCGAAGAGGCGATTCGAAAGGTCGCTCCAGCGTCGCTGGCGCCGGGCATCATACTGGAGAAGCCGAGGCTCACCGAGCACGGCGATTACGCCTGCAACGTCGCGCTGCAGCTCGCGAAGCAGCTCAAGCGCGCGCCGCGCGAGATCGCGGACCGGCTGGTGGCGGCGCTGCCGGCTTCGCCGCACCTCGAAAAGGCCGAGGTGGCGGGAGCGGGCTTCATCAACCTGTTCCTGAAGCGTTCGTTCAAGCAGCAGATCGTCAATCGCATCCTGGAAGCCGGCCACGGCTACGGAAGGGGGCAGCTTGGCCAGCGCAAGAAGGTCCTCCTCGAGTTCGTGTCGGCCAATCCCACCGGTCCACTGCACGTCGGCCACGGCCGCGGCGCCGCCTACGGGGCGAGCCTCGCCAACGTGCTCACGGCCGCGGGGTTTGATGTGACCCGCGAGTTTTACGTCAACGACTCCGGACGGCAGATGGACATCCTGGCGCTGTCGACCTGGCTGCGTTATCTCGAGCTGTGCCGCAAGGCCGTGCCTTTTCCCGCAAACGCTTATCAGGGGCAATACGTGCGCTCCATGGCGCGCGCGATCCACACCGAACACGGGGCACGGTTCCGCCGCGACGAAGGGGTGTTCACGACGGCTCTCGCCGAGACTGACGAGGAGGCCCGCCTCGATGCGCTGATCGACCTCGCCAAGCGCACCCTCGGCGTGGACTACGACACCCTCCACGGCTTCGCGCTCAAGGAACAGCTCGAGGACTGCCGCAGCGACCTCGCCGAATTCGGCGTCACGTTCGACGACTGGTTTTCCGAGCGCTCCCTCTACGATTCCGGCCGGGTCGAGCGCGCGCTGCAACGGCTTGAAGAACGCGGCCACGTCTACGAGAAGGACGGGGCGAGGTGGTTTCGCTCGGCCGCTTACGGCGACGAGAAGGATCGCGTGGTGCGGCGCGAGAACGGTCAGTACACCTATTTCGCCTCGGACATCGCCTACCATCTCGACAAGTTCGAGCGCGGCTTCGATATCGCGATCAACATTTGGGGCGCGGACCACCACGGCTACATGGCGCGCGTGAAAGGGGCGCTCGCAGCCCTCGGCCTCAACCCGGAACGGCTCACCATCGCACTGGTGCAGTTCGCCGTGCTCTACCGCGGCGGGCAGCGGGTCTCCATGTCGACGCGCTCCGGGGAGTTCGTCACGCTGCGCGAGTTGCGAAGCGAGGTCGGCAACGACGCGGCGCGCTTCTTCTACGTGCTGCGCAAGGCCGATCAGCACCTCGATTTCGACCTCGACCTCGCCAAGTCGCAGAGCAACGACAATCCGGTCTACTACGTCCAGTACGCGCACGCCCGCGTGTGCAGTGTACTCGGGCAATGGGGGGGCGACGCTGCGGAACTTGCTGGCGCCGATGTGGCTGCGCTCGGCTCGGAGCACGAGACCGCGCTGCTCGCCCGCCTGCTGGAATATCCCGACGTGGTAGAGAACGCGGCGCGCGATCTTTCGCCGCACCTCATCGCGTTCTACCTGAGGGAGCTCGCCGCCGAGTTCCACAGTTACTACAACGCCACGCGCCTGCTGGTGGAAGAGGAGAGCGTGAAGCGGGCGCGGCTCGCGCTCGCTGGCGCAGTGCGGCAGGTTTTGCGCAACGGGCTCGCGCTGCTGGGTGTATCGGCCCCCGATAGAATGTAAGATATCCGCATGTCCAAGGATTACAAGCGCCCCGAGCCGGCAGCCCGCGGCGGCAAGAGCCAGTTCCTGGTCGGGATTTTGATCGGGCTCGTGCTGGGCCTCGGCATCGCGCTTGGCGTCGCCTGGTACATCAACAAGATGCCAAACCCCTTCCTCACCCGCACACCGCCCGCCAAGCTCGAGCCCTCCAAGGACGCGCCGCCGGCAAAAGCCGAGGAAAAGACGGCCCGCGCGCCCGATGCCAAGCCGCGCTTCGACTTCTACAAGATCCTGCCGGGCACGGAGGAGACGGTCACCGACCCGCAGGCGAAGAGCGCACAGCAGAAATCAACGACGGCGACCGGGGAAACGTTTTTCCTGCAGGCGGGCGCGTTCCAGAACGCCCCGGACGCCGACAATCTCAGGGCGCGGCTCGCATTGCTCGGTATCGAGGCCAGGATCCAGACCGCGACCCTGCCGGACAAGGGCGTGTGGCACCGCGTACGCGTCGGCCCCTACACCAGCGTCGAGGAACTCGGCCGCACGCGCGAGACTCTGAAGCAGAACGGCGTCGAAACCACCCTGATCAAGGTGCGCGAATAGCGCGCCCGGCGCTTCTACATTGGAGACCTGATGAGATCCGTTGCATCGTACCTGCGCCTCGCGGCGTGGCTGTTCGCACTCACCCTCAGCGCCGGCGCGGCGGCGCAGCCCGTCGCGGGCAAGGATTACGGAGTGATCAATCCGCCGCAACCGACCGACAGCGGCAGGAAGGTCGAGGTGCTGGAGTTTTTCTATTACGGCTGCCCCCACTGCAGCAACCTGCAGCCCCCGCTCAAGGCCTGGCTCAAGAGGAAGCCCGCGGACGTTGAGTTCCGGCGCGTGCCGGCGATATTTGACGACAACTGGCTTACCCTGACCTGGGCGTACTACGCGCTCGACGCGATGGGGGCGGTGGACAAGCTGCACGACGACGTTTACGCCGCCATACACGAGCAGCACGTCCGGCTGGCCGACCAGAAAGTGCTGTTCGACTGGGTGGCCCGGCGTGGCCTCGACCGGCAGCGCTTCATCGACACCTTCAATTCCTTCGGCGTGAAAAGCCGCGGCATGCGCTCGATCGAGATGACGCGCAACTACGACATCCCGGGGACGCCAGCGTTGACGGTGGACGGCAAGTACCGGATGGCGCCTTCGATGATCCTGAAGCCCGACAAGACTCTCGACTACGAGCGCTTCTTCCAGGTGCTCGACCAGGTGATCGCCATGGCGCGCAAGGAGCGCGCCGGGAAGAAGTAGGCTGCGGCCGTGCGCACCACCGGGACCATCGTCCGCGGCGGGCTCGCGCTGCTCGCTCTCGCGTGCCTGGCGGCTGCTTCGCACGCGCAGGGCATTCGCGCCCGCCAGAACATCGAATACCGGCTGATCGCACCGCAGCCGGTCGAGACCCGCGACCGCATCGAGGTGATCGATTTTTTCTGGTACGGCTGCCCGCACTGCAACGACCTGCAGCCGGCGCTCGAGGCCTGGATCAAGGGCAAGCCCGCCGATGTGGCGCTCCGGCGCGTCCCGGCGATACTCAGTGACTCCTGGGCGCCGCATGCGCGCATCTACTATGCCCTCGAGCAACTGAACGAGGTGGCGCGCCTGCATCAGAAAGTCTATTACGGCTATCACGTCGAGCAACTCTACATGAGCAAGCCCGACGTGATGGTCGAGTGGGCGGTCAAGAACGGCATCGACCGCAAGGGATGGCTCGATGCCTACTAT
>JBGQGU010000239.1:0-5397 GCA_041497655.1 Gammaproteobacteria bacterium | reverse complement strand
CGTGGGGGTCCAGATGTTGCCGGAGGCGTAATTGAGCTCGCCCGGGCGGGCCTTGGCGAACGCGACCAACTCCTTGACCGAGTGTACCGGCAGCGAGGGATGCACTCCGAGTATGTGGTAGGAGGACGCGAGCAGGCTCACACCGACGAAATCCTTCAGCGGGTCGTATCCGCCTTTCTCCACGTGGGGGCTCATGGCGAGCTGCCCGACGAAACCGAGGAGCAGCGTGTAGCCGTCCGGTGCTGCCTTCGCTGCCTGGGCCGTGCCGATGGTTCCGCCCGCGCCGGGCCGGTTCTCCACGATGAACTGCTGTCCCAGCCGCTCACCGAGCTTCTGCCCCACGTGCCGGGCCACGAAATCGTTCCCGCCCCCCGGCGAGGTCGGGACGATGATCCGCACCAGCTTGGCGGGATACGACTGCGCCGCCGCGCTTCCCACAGCGATCACGAAGCCGAGCGCCACCGCGAAAACTGCCTTGCCACGTATTCCGTTCATGATTCTTCCCTCCCGAATCGTTACCCGTCCGTTGCGGTTTTTGCGTCGCGTATTCTTTGCAGTCGGTCTTGCCTAAGAAATTTGTCGGAACCGGGTCCGACAAATTCCTATCCCGGCGGCCAGTGTAGCTTGCGGCCAGCGAGGATGTGCAGGTGGAGGTGAAACACGCTCTGGCCGGCCTCCGCCCCATTGTTGACGACCACGCGGAACGTGTCGCCCGCGCCAAGCTGGCGCGCCACCTTGCCCGCAGCGAGCATCATATGGCCCAGCAGGGCCTGGTCCTCGGCCGTTGCGCTGGAGAGCATGTCGATCTCCTTCTTCGGGACCAGCAGCACGTGCGTGGGCGCCTGCGGGTTGACGTCCCGGAACGCGAGGCAGAGGTCATCCTCGTAGACGATGTTGGCCGGGATCTCGCGCCGGATGATCTTGCCGAAGAGGGTCGTCATGTCTTCCTCCTATTGGTTAGCCCCGCGAGCCTATGTTTGGGGGACTATCCCCTACCCAGGCCCGATGCGAAACCTGAACGGCCCAGCAACTATACCTATATTCTACTGATTATAAATATGTTTTAGACTTTACGTTGGTGCCCGTCTGGAGGGTGAGTTTTGGGTAAGATCGAGTACTTGTTGCACTGCGATACATATTATTTCTGAACCACTTGACATCGCGGTTTTAAGACATATAATTGTCGTTGTGCAGCGCAGCATTATCAACCCGGTCGCTGTTTAACATGATGTTTTAGAAGGAGTATCTCAATGTATCAGACCCCCGAGCAGTTGGTGGCCATCAACAAGGCCAACCTGGAAATGGCAATGAAGTTCGCCGGCGTGGCGCTCCAAGGCGCCGAGCGGATTCTGGATCTGCAGCTCAAGGCTGCCAAGACGGCGTTCGCCGATTCCGTGGAGAATGCCAAGACGATCGCCGCAGTCAAGGACCTGCAGCAACTGGCCGCGCTGAAGGACAGCATGGCACAGCCGACCATCGAGAAGGCGACCGCCTATGCGAAGAGCGTGTACGACGTCACCACGGCTACCCAAGCGGAATTCGGCAAGCTCGTCGAGGAGCAGGTCTCCGAGTTCAACAAGCAGGTCGTGACGGCGCTCGACAAGATTGTGAAGACCGCCCCGGCCGGCTCTGAAGTCGGCATCGCCGCGCTCAAGTCAGGCATCGCCGCGGTCAACAGCGCGTATGAAAACGTGTCGAAGGTTGCCAAGCAGTTCACGGAGGCGACCCAGTCGAACTTCGACGCCGTCGTCAAGCAGGCGGCAGAGGGCGTAAAGAAGGCGAAGAAGGCCGCTTAATCAGCTGCCAGCTTCAATGAAAAACCCTTGGCCACGGCCAAGGGTTTTTTACGTACAAGCTGGCAGCAATGATGAGTGTTGAATGTTGAGTGTTGAGTGTTGAGTTTCCTGCCGGCGGTGCGCTCTCAACTCATCACTAAGCACTCAAAATTCAGCACTGCCTACGCAGTCAGGCCGGATCAGTCCAGGGAAAGCCGAGCGCGCTCACACCTTTTTTGAGCGCAGCGATGGCGCCCTGCACCTCCCCGGGCTCGCCGCGCACTCCCAGCTCGATGTGGCGGTCCGGCTCCAGGCGCGGCAGGCTGAAGACCTTGATCAGGGGATAGCGGGTCTGGCAGACGTTCATGAGCTCGATCAACTGGCTCTCTCCCGCCTCGCGCACGATGATCGAGGACTCGGCGACACTGCCCGGCGCAAACGCATCCCGGTAATGCGTGTCGAGCACCCATTCCAGCATGGGCCACGCCATCTGCGGAAATCCCGGCAGGAAATGATGGCGCATGAAGCTGAAGCCAGGGATGCGGTTGTAGGGGTTGGGAATGATCTCGGCCCCTTCCGGGAACTCGCCCATTATGAGCCGCTGCGGCGTGACGCCCTTGGGATCGCTGACGAAGCGCGCCCGGATCTCGGCTTCCGCGTCGGGATGGAGCTTGAGGGTGACGCCTGCCGCGCGCGCCGCCGCCGCCCGCGTATGATCATCGGGCGTGGCGCCGATGCCACCGAAGCTGAACACCACGTCGCCGGAACCGAACGTGCGCCTGAACGTCGCCGCGATGAGCTCCGGATCGTCCCCCAGGTAATGGCACCAGGCAAGCTGGAGTCCGCGCGTGCCCAGCGTTTCTATGGTCTTGGCGAGATGTCCGTCCTTGCGCTTGCCGCTGAGGATCTCGTCGCCGATGATGATCGCCCCGAACCGCATGCGCGAGTGTTGAGTGCTTAGTGTTGAGTGTTGAGTTTAGGGGTAAGTGTGTTGAGGCCAACCCAACTCAACATTAAACACTCAAAACTCAACACTGCACAGCGTCAGCGGTGGATGTAGGACTCGAGCTGCTTGATGGTCTGCTGCTGCTCGGCGATCACTTCCTTCACCAGGTCGCCGATCGAGAGCACGCCGATCAGCCGCTCGCCCTCGGTCACGGGCAGGTGGCGGATGCGCTTCTCGGTCATCAGTGCCATGCACTCCTCGACCGTCTGGCCGGGATGCACGGTGATGACCTTGCCGGTCATGATGTCGCGCACCTGGAGATCGTGGGAGGACTTGCCGTGCAGGATCACCTTGCGCGCGTAGTCGCGCTCCGAGAGCATGCCAGCGATCCTGCCACCTTCCATCACGATCAGCGCCCCCACGCTCTTGTCCGCCATCAGCTTGAGCGCGTCGAAAACCCGCGCGTCAGGGGTGATCGAATACACCTCCCTGCCCTTCGCCTCCAGCAACTGCTTCAAGGTTTTCATAGCAACCTCCTCCGGCCGGTCATGCTGCGGATTCTTGCGTCAGTGTAGCCAATATCACGCGTGCGATAAAGGATCGGGACCCGGTCGGCGGCCCGCAGGTGGCCGCCGGCAGGACCCGCTCACGCTCACTTTTGAGAGTCGGTGTCGCCGTCGGCGCGCCGCGATCGCAGCGTCTGCACGCTCGCCCGCCCGCCCGCCGCCGTCGGCTGCCGCACGATGCCCGGCACGATTTCGGGCGCGACCGGCGCGCTGAAGTAGTTGCCCTGCATTTCTTCGCATCCCTGCTGATGCAGGAACTCCCACTGCTCGCGCGTTTCGACCCCCTCGGCGATCACCGTGAGGCCGAGGCTGTGGGCCATCGCGACGACCCCGCGGGTCAGCGCCGCCGCGTCGTTGTTGCGCGGCAGGTCGACGATGAGCGAGCGGTCGATCTTGACGCTGTCGATCGGCAATCGCTTGAGAAAGCTCAGCGACGAATAGCCGGTGCCGAAGCCGTCGACCACCACCCGCACGCCGATCTCCTTCAGTTGCGTGAGCAGCCGCACCGCCCGCTCGGGGTTGCGGATGACCATTTCCTCGGTGATCTCGAGCTCGAGGCGCGCCGGCTCCAGCGCCACGCGGTGCAGCGCCTCGCGCACCACCTGGATCAGGCTTTCCTGCTGGAATTGCTTGTGGGACAGGTTGACGGCGACGCGCAGCAGCGGCAGGCCCAGATCGCGCCAGGCGCGCGCCTGGCGGCAGGCCGAGTGCAGCGCCCATTCCCCGATTGCGGCAATCAGCCCCGCGTCTTCCGCCACCGGGATGAACTCGCTGGGACCGATCATGCCTTGCGTCGGGTGCTGCCACCGCATCAGCGCCTCCACCCCCGTCACCTGGCCGTCGCGGACGCCTACCCTCGGCTGGTAGAGCAGAAGCAGCTCTCCGCGCTCGATCGCCCGCCGCAGGCCCGACTCCAGCGAGAGGCGCTCCATCAGATGCACGTTCATCTGCGGCGAGTAGAAGCGGAAGCTGTTCTTGCCCTGCTGCTTCACCAGGTACATCGCCATATCGGCGTTCTTGAGCAGCGTCTGGGCGTCGCTGCCGTCATCGGGATAAATGCTGATGCCGAGGCTCGCCGTCACCTGGCAACTCTGGCCATGCAGCACGAACGGCTGGGTCACGGTGTCGAGCAGCTTCTTGGCGACCTCGGCGACCTGGCTCACTTCCGCGAACTCCTCGATCAGCACCACGAACTCGTCGCCCCCCATGCGCCCGATCACGTCGCCCTCGCGCAGGGTGGTGCGCAGCCGCGCCGCCAGCTCGGCGAGCAGCGCATCGCCGGCGTTGTGTCCGTGCGTGTCGTTGATGAGCTTGAAGCCGTCGAGGTCGATGAACAGCAGCGACAGGCTCCTCTCGAAGCGCGCCGCCTGCGCCAGCGCCTGCTGCAGCCGCTCGTTGAATATGTTGCGGTTGAACAATCCGGTGAGCGGATCGTGGCTGGCGACAAAGCGCAGGTTCTGCTCGGCGGCCTTGCGCGCCATGAACTGCCCGAGCTGGCTGCCTATCGTGTGCACCACGCCCACCAGCCCGGGATCGGGCTGCCGCACCTCGCGCCCGAACAACTCGATGACGCCGTAGAACTCCTCACCGACCAGGATCGGAAAAACGAAAACGGAATGCAGCCCGGCCTTGAGCGCCGCCGGCCCCCGCCGCATGTTGATGTCCTGAGCCACGTCCGCGATCCACACCGGGGCATTGCTGCCCCACACCTGGTGTATCGGACCTGTGCTTGCACCAGGTGCCTGCGTGCGCAAGCGGCTGAAGGCCATGAACTCGCGCACCTCAGGCGCGTCCACGCACCACGTTTCCATGCAGCGCAGCAGGTTCGCGGCCTTGTCGAGTTCCCAGCGGGCCCCGTAAACCCAGCCGCTCGTTTCAGCTATGGTGCGTATGAGATTCGGGAGCGCGTCCTCCACCGTGCGCGATTCCTCCAGTATCCGGGTGACGGCATGCTCCATCTGCAGCCGCTGCTCGGCGCGCTTGCGCTCGGTGATATCGGTGGCGAGGCTGATGAAACCGGACGGCTGCCCGGAGGCATCCCGCATGACCGTCGTCGAGATGCTGATATTGACGCGCGTGCCGTCCTTGCGCATGCGCACCGTTTCGAAGT
>JBGQGU010000238.1:0-5411 GCA_041497655.1 Gammaproteobacteria bacterium | reverse complement strand
TGGGACTCGCCATCGTCTTCGGCTGGTGGCTGACGGGCGGCTCGATCGGGCGCGAATGGAGGGACTACGCCGAGATGGCGACCGTGGTGCCGAGCCGGGTGCAGGTGCAGTCCTACACCTTCGTCAGCCCGATGGGCGACACGCTGCGCTACCTGCTCGACCCGGCCAACTTCTCGCTCGTCAACTTCGGCGTGGCGGCGCTCGCCGGGGTGATTCTTGGCTCGTCGCTGTGGACGGTCCTCGACCGCCAGTTCCGCCTCGAGTGGTTCGCTTCGTGGAAGGATTTCGCCAATCACGCGGTGGGCGGCGTGCTGATGGGTGTCGGCGGCGTGCTCTCCATGGGCTGCACGTTCGGGCAGGCGATCACCGGCATCTCCACCCTCGCGGTCGGCTCCATCCTCACCTTCCTCGCCATCGTCATCGGCGCCGCCGGGACGATGAAATATCAATACTGGAGGATTACGCGAGAAGCCTGAGGATTACGCGGGA
Source organism: Gammaproteobacteria bacterium (assembly GCA_041497655.1). GTDB lineage: Bacteria > Pseudomonadota > Gammaproteobacteria > Burkholderiales > SG8-41 > SG8-41. Next base: position 4,922 of record JBGQGU010000238.1, on the reverse strand, counting down.
GTGCCGATCCCGCGTAATCCTTGAATAAAGGACACAGGATTCAGCTTCAAGGATTCAGCATTCTCTGGCATTCAGCGGTCACTCTCACCCGCCTCTCGTTTCGAGACGACTTGCTCCAGGAATCATTGACCTTGTCCGGGTCGAATCGGTAGAATGCGCGGCTTTTCAATGTTATGAAATCGTGACGTGTCACGATTTCATGGGCGGTTAGCTCAGTTGGTAGAGCAGCGGACTTTTAATCCGTTGGTCGGGGGTTCGAATCCCCCACCGCCTACCAATCCTTATTCCGGACGCAGAGCGCCGGAATAAGTCCGCCGGTTCGTGGCGGACGCAAGACGCCGCTCAACGGGCGGCAATCCGGACGCCCCCGGCGCCGCTTTAACGGAATCTCGGGTCGGACCACGCTAGGTTTATGGATTGGATAGAATTTCGTCTAACTATTACACCTTAGAAGGCGCCTCCTGCGGGTTTGATGTATGCTGGTACCCGACGCATAGCCTTGTGGGGAAACGTGCCCGAACTCGATCGCCTCAAGGAACAACTTGCCTATCTCAAGTTTTGGCAAGGTATCATGGTCGTAACGGATATCAGTTTGGTCGGTTGGCTCGTTTCAACGGCTGATAGTTCCGCCCCACTCAGTGTTGCACTTGCCATCGTTGGTGTTATTCTTTTGACCTCCGGTATCGTGGTTCTGCATCGCCAGATCGAGCGCCGCATAGACCGGATCGGAAAGCTATAGCCATGGAAACTCTCGCCGCTATCGTCATGCTTGCCGTCGTGCTCGTCTTCGTCGGCATCGCCCTTGACGCTGCCCGTCGCGCGAAGTAGCGCCTTCTAACCCCACCCCACCCGGACGCGCGCGGAGCCACCGTGCAACGCATTTATTGGTGGGAGCGCGCCGGTGGGCGTGAACGTTAGTCGTCGTGCCGCAACTGTGCCACGCTAAGACCGAGCTACATTGGTTGTGCCGCGTGTGACGTTGGTAAGGTAATGGGCAAGCGCTACAAGTAACTGTTTCAACAGCGACTGCAATTCAAGGCGTCAACTTTTAATCCGTTGGTCGGGGGTTCGAATCCCCCACCGCCTACCAATCCTTATTCCGGACGCAGAGCGCCGGAATAAGTCCGCCCGTTCGAGACGGACAGCTGCGCTGCCGCTCACCCGGCGGGGATCCGGACACAGAGCGCCGGAATAAGTCCGCCGGTTCGAGACGGACAGCTGCGCTGCCGCTCACCCGGCGGGGATCCGGACGCAGAGCGCCGGAATAAGTCCGCCGGTTCGAGGCGGACGCAAGGCGCCGCTCAACGGGCGGCAATCCGAACGCGGTGCGCCGGTTTAACTCCGCGCGTTCGAACAGACAGCCGGCCTGCCGTTCAACGCGCGGCAATCCGGATGCGGACGCCTGCGGCGCCGCATTTGTCTATACTGACGCATATTACTGAAAGAGGAACGCCATGTTGCGCGAAATCGAAGGGATAGGCGACGAGCCCCGCACCCTCCGGCGCTGGTTCCACGACGAGTATTTCGACCTCTTCGTGTGGCAGACCGACGTGGGGGAAGTCACTCTGTTCCAGCTCTGCTACGGCATCGATGTGAGCGAGCGAGCGCTCGTATGGCATCGCGTGGGTGGTTTTTTCCACGACGGTGCGGGGCCGGGCAAGCCGCCCGGGGCCGACAAGATCGTGGCGCGCTTCGAGGTGGCTGCGCAATCGTTGCCGCAGCATATCAGCCAGGCCGTGACCGAGCGCATTCGCGAATACCTGGCCAGCGAGCAGTCTGCAGCCGCGCGCCGCAAGCAATTCCGCCGGGAAGATTGGCAGAAGCGGCCGGCGGCTTGAGCCGGGATAAGCACAAGGTCACCAGGAGCGAGGCGGTGAAGCGCGCGCTGCTGCAAATGCTCGAGCAATCCTCGGGGAAAGCCGGCGCCTATGAGCTCGGCAAGGGATTCATCGGCGTCGAGAAGAGCCGCGGCGACACGGCGCGCCATTCGAAGCGGCTGCTGCGGGAGCGTTTCCGCAACAAGACCTCGCTTGGATAGGCTGCTTGCTGATACCGGTTTCCGGGTCGCCGCGGGGCAGCGCGGCGACCCCCTGCATGAAGCAGCCAAGAACTTCCTGAGCCGCTACTCGGGAACGCTGGTCTGGCTCTCGGAGGAGAGCGGCCTGCGGAGGATTCTGGCCGTGGACCGCTCCGACTTCTCCCTCTTCCGCCTCAAGGGCGGCAAGCGCTTCGACGTGCTCGACTGGTTCTAATGCCGTTCCAACCCCTCGACCCTCGACACTCGCCCCTCATCCCTCAAAATCCCCGTCACCAGCACTCGTAACTTCTTTTGGGGCCCTGTCACTGCCTCGGTCAACCTATCCGCCCGCTCGGCGTTCATCCAGATAAGCCAACTTGATGTCGCGCATTGCGATATCAAGATTGGGCGGTTGGCGACGCCGTCGTTGGAAATAGAGCGGACCGCCTTCTCTTATCATATCACTTAGTGATATAATTCGTGGACCCGAAGCCGCGCCCGGTTTACATCTTGAAGACCCGGACGTTTGCCCGCTGGGCGAAGCGCGAGGGCCTGGCCGACGGCGAGCTGGTTGGCGCAGTGTCGGAGATGAAAGCGGGTCTGATCGATGCGCGTCTTGGAGGTGGAGTCCTCAAGAAGCGCATCGCGAGGCGAGGGCAGGGAAAGAGCGGCGGCTACCGGGTGATCCTTGCCTCCAACCTCGGCGACCGGTGGGTATGCATGTTCGGCTTTGCAAAGAGTGAGCACGACAACATCGACGACGAGGAAGTGAAACTTCTGAAGGATCTCGCCGCAGTATTCCTGGCGATGGACGAGCAAATGCTGAAGCGGGCGATCGCCGCGGGAAATCTGATGGAGATACGGCATGGCAAACAAGAGACTGCGTGAAGAGCTGTACGAAACCGCGCGGGGGCTCTACGACCTCGGCGCGATCGGCGTGGAAACGCTGCGGGAATTCGATGCCTCGCGATTGCGCCCTCTCAAGCCGTTTCGACCAACGGATATCAAGCGCTTGCGGCTGAAGGCCAGGGCGAGCCAGGCCGTGTTCGCGGCCTATCTCAACACCAGCGTTTCCACGGTGCAGAAGTGGGAGATAGGGGAAAAAACCCCAAGCGGGCCGGCGCTGAAGCTGCTTAACATCGTCGAGCGCAAGGGGCTCAAAGCGCTGATATAAACAGGGCACGCTTGCGCGGCACCCGTCAGTCGTCACCGGGGATCAAGAAAGGTACAAGTCGCAAGGAACAAGACACAAGGAGCAAGGTACAAGGAGCAAGGTACAAGGAGCAAGGTACAAGTTACAAGGCAAAAGCTGCAAGGGGCTTGAACCTTGAGCCTTGAGCCTTGAACCTTGAACCTTGAACCTAAGCTCCTCATCCCTCGGGACGCCCATCACCCATCACTGGGGTTATAGTCGCGTCATGCCACAAGTCACTCCCGACGCCGGCGGCGTCGGGCTGATCCTGAAGGCCCTGGATTTCGCCGCACGCAAGCACCGGGACCAGCGCCGCAAGGACAAGCGCGCCTCGCCCTATATCAACCACCCGATCCAGCTCGCCAAGGTGCTGTGGGAGGAGGGCGGCGTGGCCGATCCGGTGGCTATCGCGGCGGCCCTGCTGCACGACACCATCGAGGATACCGAGACCTCCTCGCAGGAGCTGCGCGGGGATTTCGGCGACGAGGTCGCCGACGTCGTCCTCGAAGTGACCGACGTGAAGTGGATCAAGAAAAGTCTGCGCAAGCGGCTGCAGGTGGCGCGCGCCCGCCACGCCAGCGAGCGGGCGAAGCTCGTGAAGCTCGCCGACAAGATCGTCAACCTGCGCGACGTCGCCGCGCATCCGCCGGCGAGCTGGTCGCTCGAGCGCCGGCGCGAGTACTTCGACTGGGCGAAGGAGGTCATCGACCGGCTGCGCGGGGCACACCCGGAGCTTGAGCGGCGGTTTGACGAGGCTTTCGCCCTGAAACCATAAATCGTGATTCGTCCCGTTCCAATGTCCACATCCAGAGACGTGCGCGTGGATCATCGACCTATTACTCGATAGAAATCATTGGAACGGGATTCGTGGGTCGTGATTGACTCCCCTCCTTACCGAGGAGGGGTGGCGCGAAGCGTCGGGGTGGTGAGAGTGTTTCCCGCATCCCTCATCCCTCCAGCGTCTCCGTCAGTCGTCACTCATCAGTCGTCACCGGGGTTTGGGGCGCGATGGCCCCGTGCTCCGTGAACGCGAGCGGCAAGTAGCGCCGGCCGCCACGACCAGCTTCTCTCGTTTCACCTATTGAGATCGCAATTTGCGATCTCAAACGCTCAACCTCTTGATGTGTCAACTGAAACATGAAGTCGCTTGGGAAGCGATCTCGGTTTCGCCGTACCTGCTGATTGAAGCGGCCGGTGTTGATGCCATGTCGCGTGCCACGGCTTGAAACGCGCGCCACAGCGGCGTAACATGCCCCGTAACATGTTACGGAGGCGGCGATGAAGGTCATGAAGGTGGCCGAGCGGATGCGGGGCTACCGCGCGCGGAAGCAGGCGGCGGGCCTGCGCCTGATCCAGCTTTGGGTGCCGGATACCCGCTCGCGGCGCTTCGCCGCCGAGTGCCGGCGCCAGTGCCGCCTGCTGAAGGGGGACGCCGCGGAGACCGGTGCGCTGGAGTTCATCGGGCGCGTGGGCGCGTGGGAAGACGATGCGGCGCGGTGACTTGGTCACGGTTGCCGCGCCCGGCGACTACGGCAAGCCGCGCCCCGCGCTTGTCATCCAGTCCGACCTGTTCGAAGAGCTGCCGAGCGTGACGCTTTGCCTGGTCACGAGCGAGCTGCGCCATGCGCCGATTTTCCGCATCACCGTGGACCCCTCGCCGGACAACGGGCTGCGCCGCGTCTCGCAGATCCAGGTCGACAAGGTGTTGACGGT
>JBGQGU010000237.1:0-5421 GCA_041497655.1 Gammaproteobacteria bacterium | reverse complement strand
CGCCCGCAGGACAAGACCTTCGTCGGCAACATCGTGCAGGGCATGCACGCGTATGCCAGCGGCGCCCTGGGCGAGCAGCCGATCCCGTTCAATGCCGCGGACCGCATCATGGCCATCGGCTCGGACCGCATGATGGGAGCGGTGGCGCGCGCGCGGCATGACCTGCTCGAGCCCTATCTCAAGCCGGGTCACCGCGGCATCGGTTCCATCAACTCACCGATGCAATGCATGATGAAGGAAATCTGCGCCCAGTGCCTGCAGCCGCACGTGGACGCACAGAGCGGCAAGGTGAGCTACGTCTTTTCGTGTTTCAACCAGGACCAGCCGCTCGACCGCGTGGACTGGGCGGCGCTGGATGCCCGGCTGCGTCAGAACTCGGTGCAGGAAAAGCTCGCCGCCGAGTGGATCGACCACTGCCTGGTCGAGCTTGGCGCGCGCGACATGCAGCGGATCTGAAAAAGCCAACCGCTAATCGCGTAGCACCGAATCGAGCGTCCCCACCAGCTCGTCGATCTGCTCCTTGCTGATGATGAGCGGCGGGGACAGCGCGATGATGTCGCCGGTCACCCGGGTCAGCACCCCTTTCGCCAAGCATTTGAGGAACGCCTGGTAGCCGCGCACCCCCGGCTTCCCTGGCAGTGGCTCGAGCTCGATCCCCGCCATCAGACCGAAATTGCGGACGTCGATCACCGGGCCCGCCCCCTTCAGGCTGTGCACCGCCTGCTCGAAATGAGGCGAGAGCCCCCGCGCACGCTCGAAGAGCTTCTCTTCATGGTAGAGCGCAAGCGTCGCCTCCGCCGCGGCGGTGGCAAGGGGATGGCCCGAATAAGTGTAGCCGTGGGAGAACTCGACTGTATCAGGCGGCGCGCTGTTCACCACCGTCTCGTAGATCTCGCGGCGCACCACCACGCCGGCAAGCGGAACAGTGCCGCTCGTCACGCCCTTGGCGAAAGTGATCATGTCGGGTGTCACGCCGAAGGTTTGCGCGGCAAACGCCTGGCCCGTGCGGCCGAAACCCGTGATCACCTCGTCGAAGATGAGAAGGAGAGCGTGCTTGTCGCAGATCGCGCGCAGCCCCTCCAGGTAGCCTTTCGGGGGGACCAGCACGCCAGTGGAGCCTGCAACGGGCTCCACGATCACCGCCGCAATGTTGGACGCATCGTGCAGTGGAATGAGACGTGTCTCCAGATCGTCGGCAAGATGCGCGCCCCACGCCGGCTGCCCGCGGCTGAAGGCATTGCGCTCGAGGTTGTGCGTGTGAGGCAAGTGGTCGACTCGCGCGAGCATGCTTCCAAAAGCCTTGCGGGTGGCGGGAACGCCGCCAACGGAAATGCCCCCGAAGCCCACCCCGTGATAACCCCGCTCGCGGCCGATCAACACGTTGCGATGTCCTTCCCCGCGGGCGCGTTGGTAGGCGAGGGCGATCTTGAGAGCGGTGTCGACCGCCTCGGAGCCCGAGTTGGTGAAGAACACGTGATCGAGTCCGTCCGGGGCCAGCTGGGAAACGAGCGCAGCCGCGCGGAATTCTCCCGGGTGCCCCATCTGAAACAGCGGTGAATAATCGAGCGTTTCAGCCTGGCGCCGGATCGCTTCCACGATCTTTGGGCGGCAGTGCCCGGCGTTTACGCACCACAGACCCGCTGTGCCGTCGAGGATCCTTTGGCCGCCTTCGGTGATGTAGTGCATGTCCCTGGCCGAAACCAGGATGCGCGGCGCCGCCTTGAACTGGCGGTTGGCGGTGAAGGGCATCCAGAACGGCTCAAGGGGATAATCGCGCGGAGGCATGGATCGCAGGCGGTCTCGGGACGGATGCTCCCTATTTTGCCAGTGCTACCGAGGTTCAGCCATACTGCGGATGGATGAAACAATTCCTGCTGCGCCTGCTGGCGCTCCTGCTGACGCCCGCGCTGGGATTGGCCCAGCCGGCCGTCAACATCGGATCCAAGCGCTTCACCGAGTCCTACATACTGGGCGAAATCATGGCGCGCACGGTGGACGCCGCGGGGGAAGCCCCCGCGCGGCACCACCAGGGGCTGGGCAATACCGCAATCCTGTTTTCCGCCCTGAAGAGCGGCGCGATCCACGCCTACCCCGAGTACACCGGCACACTCGCCTTCGAGCTGCTGGGTTTGAAGAGCGTGCCGGGGCTCACTGAACTCAACCGTTTGCTGGCCCCGCACGGAGTGGCGGCCGGCGTGCCGCTCGGATTCGGCAATACCTATGCCCTGGCAATGCGCGAAGCACGCGCGGAAGAGCTCTCTATCAGGCGCGTGTCCGACCTGGCGCGGCATCCCGGCCTCAGGCTCGCACTGTCCCAGGAATTCCTTAACCGCAGGGACGGCTGGCAAGCCCTGCGTCAGGCGTACCGGCTTTCGTTCGCCGACGTCCGCGGCCTCGATCACGGGCTCGCGTACGAAGCGCTCGCGGGCGGGCAGGTGGACGTCATCGACGCCTATGCCACCGACCCCAAGATCGAGCGTTACCGGCTGCGAGTGCTGGAAGACGATTTGCATTTCTTTCCGGGTTACGAGGCGGTGATCCTCTACCGCCTCGATTTCGAGAAGCAGTTCCCACGCTCATGGGACGCTTTGCAGCGGCTGGCGGGCCGCATCAGCGCCGAACAAATGATCGGGATGAATGCCGCTGCCGAGCTTGCGGGCGCCTCGTTTTCGGCGGTCGCAGCGAAGTTTCTCGAATCGGCTCCGGCGGATGCGCGGGAAGCGAAGAGCGGACGGCGGTCTTTTCTCGGTGCGCTGGTGGGCCCCGACCTCTGGCGCCTCACACTCGAGCACCTGGTGCTGGTGATGTCCTCGCTCGCGCTGGGGGTGGCGGTTGGCGTGCCGTTGGGTATCTGGGCAGACCGGGTGCCGCGGGCCCGTTACTGGATATTGGCGGCGACGGGGATACTGCAGACAGTGCCCGCTCTTGCGCTGCTCGCTTTTCTCATCGCCGCGCTCGACCGCATCGGGACGCTGCCCGCGATCATTGCGCTCTTTCTCTATTCGCTGCTGCCCATCGTCCGCAATACGGAATCCGGACTGGCCGGCGTCCTCGGCTCACTGCGGCAATCAGCGACTGCCTTGGGGCTGACCGACTGGGCGCGGCTGCGGCTGATCGAGCTCCCGCTCGCGGCGCCCACGATACTCGCGGGAATCAAGACGGCCGCAGTCATCAACGTGGGCACCGCCACCATCGCCGCCTTTATCGGGGCGGGCGGCTATGGCGAGCGCATCGTAGCCGGGCTCGCGGTCAATGATCACGCGTTGTTGCTGGCGGGCGCGGTGCCGGCCGCGGTGATGGCGGTCACGGTCCAGTGGGCCTTCGACATCCTCGAGCGCCGTTTCGTCTGGGCAGCGCCGCGCGATCGGCAAGCGCCCCGTTCCTGATCCCTCCGGCTAGCAGCCTGTCGGACTTAGGTGTCCGACAGGCTGCTAACAGCAAAACCGCCCGCGCATTTCGAATGAAACCCAGGGTAACGACCCCGATTGGCTTCCGATGGGCACGCGCCTAGGCTGGAAATGAGGTTTTCAGTGTCATTGACTCCCGTTATCCTGCGGGCGGTTTTGCATAAGGAGTTTGTCCGACATAAGTCCGACAAACTCCTAGGCGGCAGGTGCCCGGGGGGCGGCCCGGGGAGAGGGGGAGAGGGAGAGTCCCGGACTGAACTAATTTTTGGCCGCCCTGTCAGTGCAATAGCGATCGGCTTCGCGCCATCCGGACACGGTGCGGGCGGGTATACTTGCCGTTCTGTACGGCTGGTCTGCCGCTCCACTTGCATAACAAGAAGGTCAGGGACGGGTTTCATGAGCGATCGCGAAGTCGATCAGCAGCTGGTCGAGCGCGCGCAACGCGGCGACAAGCACGCGTTCGAGCTGCTGGTAAGCAAGTACCAGCGCAAGCTTGCCCGGCTGCTGTCGCGCTTCATCCGGGACTCGGCCGAGGTCGAGGATGTGACGCAGGAGGCCTTCATCAAGGCCTACCGGGCGTTGCCGACGTTTCGCGGTGACAGCGCGTTCTATACTTGGCTGTACCGGATCGGCATCAACACCGCCAAGAACTATCTGGTGGCGATGGGGCGGCGGGCGCCGACCACGACGGACATAGCCAGCGAGGAGGCCGAGGACTACGAGGGCGGGGACCAGTTGCGCGATCTCAACACCCCGGAGAACGAGCTGATGAGCCGCCAGGTCGCGGAAGCCGTGAACCAAAGCCTCGCCGGGCTGCCAGAGGAGTTGAGGACGGCGATCACGCTGCGGGAGATCGAGGGGCTCAGCTACGAGGACATAGCCAATATAATGAACTGCCCGATCGGTACGGTCCGGTCGCGCATTTTCCGGGCACGCGAGGCGATCGCGGCGAAATTGAGGCCGCTGCTGGGCACCCGGAAAGACAGGAGATGGTGAAATGGACAAGATTTCGGAATGGATGGATGGCGAGCTGAGCGGGCACCAGACGCGCGAGCAATTCACCCGCGTCAAGCAGGACGCGGAGCTGCATCATTGCTGGGATACCTTCCATCTCATCGGCGACGTGATGCGCGGCGAACGCGCGCTGTCACGGGAATTTGAGCAGCGGGTGGCCGCGCGACTGGCCGGCGAGCCGGCGGTGCTGGCGCCGCGGCACCGCGTCGCCGGCCGCTTCGCGACTTACGCCCTGTCCGCCGCGGCTTCCGTGTCCGCGGTAGCGCTGGTCGCGTGGATCGCCTTCTTCAACAACCCCCTTGCCCCCCAGCCCGACCTCGCTCAAGCCCCGACCACCCCGCCACCCGCAGCAACCGCCTCCGAGCAATTGGCCAGCGTTTCCAGCGAGGGCAAGATGAACGAGTACCTGATCGCCCACCAGGAATTCTCGCCGAGCACCGAGATCCAGGGCCTGGCCCCTTACATCCGCGGCGTATCGAGCTCGCGCCAGGTCGAGGGACGCTAGTGCCGTTCCAGCATTGGTGCCATTTGCCGTGCTTGACCAGGCTCGTTGCGAGACGCAAGGCATCCGGCAGTCGTTCCTATCAGGTTGGAACGGCTCCAGTGTGAAGACAGCCTGGCCCATCATTCTCCTGGGACTCGTTGCCCCGGTTCTCGCCGCGGAGGATGCCGCGCGGCAGGACGGGCTCGCCTGGCTTACGAAAATGGCGAACGCGTCGCGCCGGCTCAACTATAGCGGCACCTTCGTCTACCAGCATGCCGATCGCATCGAGACCTCGCGCATCGTCCATTTCGTCAATCCCGCGGGTGGCGAATTCGAGAAACTGGAAACACTCGATGGGCCGGCACGCGAGGTGATCCGCACCAACGACCAGGTCACCTGCTACCTTCCCGATGCCAAAACCGTGCTCATCGAGAAACGCAGCGCGCGCCGTTTCCCGGCGCTGCTCCCCGAGCAGATGAGTGGCGTCTCCGATAACTATGCCGTGAGCGTCACCGG
>JBGQGU010000236.1:0-5438 GCA_041497655.1 Gammaproteobacteria bacterium | reverse complement strand
GTTCCCGCCGGCTCTTCACAGGAGTTGGCATCGCTGCCGCGGTGATGGACGCGCCTTCCGACCAGTCCCACGGCATGAGGGACGAATTCCGTCTGGGCGGCGCTCATGCTGAAGACATCAGTCGGGTGGTGGTGGACCTCAAGTCGCGCTTTCCCGGCCTGCCGGTGTATCTCGTGGGCACGAGCCGCGGCACGATTTCCGCCGCGTCCGCCGCCCGCCGCCTCGGCCGGACGGTGGACGGCGTGGCGCTGACCTCGACGGTTTTCCTCGCGAACCGGCGGCAGCCGGGACTGAACGGTTTCGACTTTTCGTCCATACCCGTCCCGCTGCTATTCGTTCACCACGTAGACGACGGCTGTGAGTCCACTCCCTATTCAGCGGCAAAGCGGCTCGCGGACCGCTACCAGGTGGTATTGGTTTCCGGCGGCCTGCCGCCGCAATCCAAGCCCTGCGAGACGATGAGCCCGCACGGCTTCCTCGGCAGGGAAGCGGATACGGTCGAGGCGATCGCGAAGTGGATGCTGAAACAGCCATACAGCAAGGAAATCAACTAGAATCAGACGGTACGGGATCGCCGCTGCATGTACTCAATCCTCAATCCTCAATCCTCAATCCCGCATTAATGCGCCAATACCTCGATCTGATGCGGCACGTGCTGGAGCACGGTGCGCGCAAGAACGACCGCACCGGCACTGGTACGCTCTCCATCTTCGGCGCGCAGCTCCGCTTCGACCTCAACGCAGGATTCCCGCTGCTCACCACCAAGAAGGTCCACCTCAAGTCCATCATCCACGAGTTGCTGTGGTTTCTGAAGGGCGACACCAACACCCGCTACCTGAAGGAGAACGGAGTCGCCATCTGGGACGAGTGGGCCGATGCCAAAGGCGAACTGGGGCCGGTGTACGGCTACCAGTGGCGCTCGTGGCCGGCGCCGGACGGCCGTCACATCGACCAGGTGAGCCAGGTCATCGAGCAGATCCGTAAGAACCCCGATTCGCGGCGCCTGATGGTCTCGGCGTGGAACGTCGCCGACCTGCCGAAGATGGCGCTACTGCCCTGCCACGCCTTCTTCCAGTTCTACGTCGCGGAGGGGCGCCTCTCGTGCCAGCTCTATCAGAGGAGCGCCGACCTCTTCCTCGGCGTGCCGTTCAACATCGCCTCCTATGCCCTGCTCACCCTGATGGTGGCACAGGTGTGCGGCCTCAAGGCCGGCGACTTCGTGCACACCTACGGCGACACGCACCTCTACCTCAACCATCTCGACCAGGCGCGCGAGCAGCTTGCGCGCAGCCCGCGCCGCCTGCCCGTGATGAAGCTCAACCCGGCGGTGAAAAGTCTCTTCGAGTTCAAGTACGAGGACTTTACGCTCGAGAACTACGATCCCCATCCGGCCATAAAAGCCCCTGTGGCCGTCTAGGATTGAGGATTGAGCATTGAGGATTGAGGGGGGTGAATCTTGAATTGAGGAGAGAGAAATGAAATACAGTGAACTCAAGGTCTGGCAGAAATCCATGGATCTCGTTGACGATCTGTATTCTGTATCCGAACAGTTCCCCCAGTCCGAACGCTTTGGCGTTTGTAGCCAGTTGCAGCGTGCAGCAGTCTCGATACCGTCGAACATAGCGGAGGGGCATGGCAGAAAATCCACCAACGTCTTTCTCAACCATCTGTCTATTGCTTTCGGTTCTCTCATGGAGGTCGAAACCCTTGTCTTGATCGCGGAGCGCCGCAAGTACGTCGATACGAATAAAACTACCTCACTGCTTGCCCAAACGGACCAGATCGGGAAGATGTTGAGCGGGTTGAAAAAATCACTGAGATGACGACGAGAGATGCCTCGTCGATCTTCAATCCCGTAGTTCTACGATGCCCGCTCAATCCTCAATCCTCAATCCTCAATCCCGAATTTCAATCATCGTGGCGATGGCGCGCAATCGCGTGATCGGCGCGAACGGCAGGATACCGTGGCATCTGCCGGAAGAGCTGAAGCGGTTCAAGAACCTCACCCTGGGCCACCACATCATCATGGGCCGCAAGACCTGGGAGTCGATCGGGCGCCTGCTGCCGGGCCGCACCACAGTGATCGTCACGCGCCAGCGCGGCTATCGCGCGCCGGGCGCGAGGATCGCCCACTCCCTCGACGACGCGATCGCCGCCTGCGGAGCCGATGACGAGATCTTCGTGATCGGAGGCGCCGAGCTCTACGCGCAGGCGCTCGCGCGCGCCGGGCGGCTTTATCTCACGACGGTCGATGCCGAAGTCGCGGGCGACACCATCATGCCGGAATACGCCGCCGGCGACTGGCGCGAAGTGTCCGCCGTATCCTTCGCTGCCGACGAGCGGCACCGCTATCCGTTCCGCTGCGTGACCTATGAGCGCATCCGGAAGTAGCCGGCTCGCCTGCGCACTGTTCCTTGCGTGCTGTCTTGGACCCGCGGCAGCGCAGGAGAAGCCGGTTCAAGGCAAAGTCAGCATCGAGGACCTCAAGGTCCGCTCCGACGCGGGCGACAAGACCGCCGCCCGGCAGCTCGCCGAGAGGTACTACCTCGGCCGGGGCGGGGTCGAGCAGAACTTCAGCGAAGCGGCGCGCTGGTACGAACAGCTCGCCAAGCAGGGCGACGCGCGCGCCCAGACCAGCCTCGGGCTCATGTACGCGCGCGGCGACGGCGTCGAGAAGAATCTGCAGACCGCCCACAAATGGTGGCTGTTCGCCGCCGCCCAAAACGATCCCGGCGCGCAATACAACCTGGGCGTGATTTACTCGAAGGGTGAAGGTGTCGCGCAGGACTACGTTCAGGCGGCGCAATGGCTGAACCGGGCCGCCCAGCGCGGCCACATCCAGGCCCAGCACAACCTCGGCATGCTCTATTACGAGGGCAAGGGGCTCGAGCGCAACCCGGTACGTGCCTACTTCTGGCTCAAGGTCGCAGCGCGGCAGGGCGACGACGTGTCGCAGGAAGCGTTGAAGCTCGTCGGCCAGGGCATGGGCGCGGACCAGGTCAGACAGGCTGACAACCAGGCCGACGAGTGGATGAAGAAGTACAAGAAGATCGTCGGCAAGTGACGGCCAGCCGGCGCCGCATCATTGCGCGATCTTCTCCATGAAGTCCCCGACAGTCGAAGAACCCCTGCTGGAAAGTGCACCGCTGGCACGGCAGCTCGCCCGCCAGTTGTGCCGTATCGATCCGGCCACCGGCGATAGCTGCGCGTGGATACACGGCTTCTGGCAATACCTGAGAATGCTGGGCCTCGCCTCGACACCCGGTCTTCACGCGCAGTTCTTCATCGACGCGCTAAAGGCCTGCGCAAGCGGCGCAGCGCGGCCGAGGGTGCTGATTTCCGGGGCGGCTGATTACTCCATGCTCTCGCTGGTGAACCGCGCATTCCGGGAGCGGGACGTTGCGCCCGATATCACGGTCGTTGACCAGTGCGAGACCCCGCTCAGGCTCAACTGCTGGTACGCGGAGCGGGCCGGCATCGGGATCGCGACCGTCCACCGGGACATTTTCGACTACGCGGAAGCCCGCACTTTCGACGCGGTATGCACGCACTCCTTTTTCAGCGAAATCCCGCCCGGGCGCTGGCCGGATTTGCTTGGCCGGTGGCGCCGGTTGCTACGCCCCGGTGGCGTAGCGATCACCGTCAATCGCGTGCGCCCGGGAGACGTCGCCGGTTCGGTCGGCTTTACCTCGGCTCAGGCCGGCGCGTTTCACGCGGCAGTGCTCGAGAAAGCGCAGTCTCTTGGACCGGCGTGGCGGGCCGACCTGCTGGAGCTGGCGCGCGAGGCAGAAACCTACATGACCCGCCGGCGCACCTACCCGATACGGTCACGCGAGGAAATACGCTCCCTGTTTGAAGGCGCAGGATTCGTGCTGGACAGCCTGACCTGCGGTCCCGTTACCTCCGGCGTGCGGCACGACGTGAGCGGCCCCACCACTCCGGGGAGTGCCGACTACGCACGCATCGTGGCACGTTGCACCTAGCTCGCCCGGGTTGGATTCACCGGGGAGCGCGCAGCTCGCAGACAAAATCTTCGAACTTGCCGCCGTTGCTTCGGCCGATTGCATCGCAATAGCTGAACCGGATCGCAAAGGGAGCCGGCAGCCGTGCCTGGATGTGCCGGCGCAGGCTCTCCTCTTCAGCAGGCGCAAGCGGACGGGCGGTAACGAGGCGGGCTTCCAGCGTATGGAAGTCTTTCTGCACAAGCTGCTGTTGCAGGATGGGAGCGAGCTCGGCCAGTCCCGCCGATCCGAAGGCAGGCCAGTAGCGGGTGCCGTCGGCTAGAGCCAGCATGTTGCGGGACCTGCCGAGGATTTTCACGAGGACGGGTAGCCCGCGCCCGCACCGGCAAGGCTCACCCGCCTCGGCATAATCCCCGATCTCATAGCGGACGAGCGGCATTGCGTAGTTGTGCAGCGGCGTCACCACCACTCGTCCCACCTCGCCCGGGCGGCACGGCGCCCCTTTCTCGTCGAGGACCTCGAGCAGGACGCTCTCCGACAGCACGTGGTAATGCTCCTGCTGAGGACATTGCAGGGCGAGGTAGCCTGTCTCGACGGATGTATAGGCATCGGCCACAGGCACCCCCCAGGTTTCCCGGCACAGCGCACGCGTCTCCGAAGTCAGTATTTCCCCGAACGTGCGCGCCTCGCGCAGCCGCGCTGGCCGGAAACCTAGGGCAGCGGAGCTTTTCAGCAACTCCGCCAGGTTGGACGGGTAAGTCAGCAGATAATCCGGCTGCTGGCGCTCGAGCCACTTTAACTGGGCATCCACGTCGGCGCTGATCGGCAAGGTCGCAGAAGGTCCGGTCCGGGCCACCACGTCGGTCGCGGGCCCCCAGCCGTCGGCCTCTCCCTCCACCACGCCCTGCCGAATCGAGGCGAGCTTGCCGGTAAGGTCCCGCTTGAACCATTGGTGCTCTCTCAGCACGCTCGCCTGCCAGAATAGCTGGACCAGCGCCGTCTTCAGCACGCGCACCGGCATGCCGGTCGAGCCCGACGTGCGGCTCTCGGCGACCGGCCCGTGCGCAGCCGGAACGCCGGTGCTCTTGAGGGCTTCGAAACGGGTCTGCAGCTCGCTCCGCGTCAAGAGCGGGAGCCGGGAGAAAACCTCCGGCGTGAGCGGTCTGGCCGGATCATAGACGCCGCGCCAGCGCTCGCGGTAATACGGCACGGTCTCGTACGCGTGATTCAGCAGTACCCCCAACTGGCGAAACTGGACCTCACGCAATCGCTCCGGCGCGAGCCACTGCGAATGCTCGAGCTGAAACTGGAGCGCGAGCAACACCGCTGCCTCCGGTCCCGGGATGGCGGGCCAGGCGATGCCCGGCACGGCGGAGCGGATCAGGTTGACGAAGTCGTTCACGGTAAGCGGCTGTCCTCCGGCCTATTGTAGTAGGGCTGCACTAATAAAAAAGGCGGGCCGCAGCCCGCCTTTTT
>JBGQGU010000235.1:0-5450 GCA_041497655.1 Gammaproteobacteria bacterium | reverse complement strand
GGGGATAAGGCCCGGCGACATCCTGCTTGCGGTGAACGACAAGCCGGTGGCCGACACCACCACCATGCTCAACCTGATCGCCTCGCTGCAGCCGGGTGAGCAGGCCGCAGTCAGGCTGTCTCGCAATCAGGCCGAAACCGACCTCACCGTTACCATCGGCCGGCGGCCGAGGCCGCAGCAGCGCAAGTGAGCGCTGCCTGCGGAGTGATGAGTTTTGAGTGTTGAGTGTTGAGTGCGAAATGGACTTACGGACCGATATAACTCAAAACTCAAAATTCAAAACTCAACACTGACTCAAGGTCCGCCCTCCCCCCCGGCTTCCGGAACCTTCTGCTCGTCGTCCTCGCGTCGCGCCGCCTTGCCGAACACCCGTGCCGCGATGATCCCGACCTCGTAGAGGACGCACATCGGGAACGCGAGCAGCAGCTGCGAAAGCACGTCCGGGGGCGTGACGATCGCGCCCACCACGAATGAGCCCACGATGAAGTAGGGGCGGATGTTCGTGAGCTGCGCAATCGTGACCGCTCCCATGCGCACCAGGATCAGCACCGCGATCGGCACTTCGAAGGTCAACCCGAACGCGAGGAACATCGTGATCGTGAAATTGAGGTAGTTTTCGATGTCGGGCGCGACCGAGATGCTCTTGGGCGCGATGTTGTAGACGAATTTGAACACCACGCCGAACACGAAAAAATAGCAGAACGCCACCCCCAGGAAGAACAGCAGGGTGCTCGCGACCACCAGCGGCACCACCAGGCGCCGCTCGTGGGCGTACAGACCGGGCGCCACGAACGCCCATGCCTGGTAGAGCACGTACGGCAGCGCCAGCGCGAATGCCACCATCGCGGCAACCTTGACCGGGATGAGGAATGGGGCGACGACGCCGGTGGCGATCATCTTCGAGCCCTCCGGCAGCGCGTGCATCAACGGATACGCGAGCAGATCGTACAGATCGGAGGCGAACGGGAACAGGCAGACGAACACCACGCCCACCACGATCACCATGCGCAGCAGCCGGTCGCGCAGCTCGATCAAGTGGGAAATGAAGGTGTCTTCCGTCATTCGGCTTGCGCGCAAGCCGAATCAGGCTTGCTTCTGCGCGGGCGCCTGCTGGTTCGCATCGAGCGCGAGATCGAGTTGCTGCGAGGCGGGCTTGGTTGCCGGGTCCGGTGAAGGCGAATCAGGTTTGGGCTCGGGCGCAGGTTGCGCGGCCGCTGCCAGCTTGTTGAATTCGCTCTCGGTCTCGCTGACTTCCTTGCTCACCGAGCTCTGGAAGGAGCGGGCCGCGTCTTCCATGCTCGACTGTATCTTCTTCAGCTCGTCCAGCTCCATCTCGCGGGAGATGTCGGCCTTGACGTCGTTGACGTAGCGCTGCATGCGGCCGAACAGGTGCCCCAGCGTGCGCGCGACTTTCGGCAGGCGCTCGGGGCCGATCACGATCAGCGCCACGAGCGCGATGACCAGCAGCTCGGAAAACCCGATGTCAAACATGAGGGAGGAAGGAGGAATAAGGCGTGAGGCGAATGATCCGCGGGCTTGAAGCGCATCGTCCTATTGGACACCTCCCAGTTCCCGCCTCACGCCTCATGCCTTGGGCGTTTCTTTCTTGGCTTCGCCTTCGATGGTCTGGCCGGTGGTAGGGGGGATTTCCGCCCTGGCCTGCGCGGACTTGTCCTCCTCCGACTTCATGCCGTCCTTGAAGCCCTTCACCGCGCTGCCGAGATCGGTGCCGATGTTGCGCAGCTTCTTGGTGCCGAAGATGAGGACCACCACCAGCAGCACGATCAGCCAGTGCCAGATGCTAAGCGAGCCCATATACCTTCTCCTGAAGAGGTCCCGCTCAGCCGCGGGACTTCTTTTCGTCAATTCCCGATATACCTTCGCGGCGCCGCAGCTCGGCGAGCACGTCCTCGGGCGCGAGGCCGTGCCATGCCAGCATGACCAGGCTGTGAAACCACAGGTCGGCGGTTTCGCGCACGATCTGCAGTTTATCACCGCCCTTGGCGGCAAGCACCGTCTCGGCGGCCTCCTCCGCGACCTTTTTCAGGATCGCGTCCTGGCCTTTCGCGAACAGGCTCGCGACATAGGAAGCGGACGGGTCGCCCCGCTTGCGGGCGGCGATCACTTCCCCCAGCCGGTGCAGCAGGTTCGCGTCGATCATCGCTTGGAACTCTTGTAGATGTCCTTGGGGTCCTTGAGCACGGGATCGGTCACCACCCACTTGTCCCCGTCAAGCCGCTGGAAAAAGCAGCTGTGGCGTCCGGTATGACAGGCGATGCCGCCCGTCTGTTCCACTTCCAGCAGGATCACGTCCTCGTCGCAATCGAGGCGAATGGTCTTCACCTTCTGCACATGGCCGGACTCCTCGCCCTTGCGCCACAGCTTCCTGCGCGAGCGCGACCAGTAGTGGGCCTCGCCGCTTTGCACCGTCTTGCCAAGCGCCTCCCGGTTCATCCACGCCACGGTCAGGACCCTGCCGCTGCCGGCTTCCTGCGCCACCGCCGGTACCAGCCCGTCCTGCGCCCAGTTGACCTTGTTGAGCCAGTCGTCTTTCATCGAAAAGCAGGATCGAGGATTGAGGATCGAGGATTGAGTAAACGCATGTTTCCGCCAGCCTTTCGAGATTTTCGTCGCTTTTCGCTCAATCCTCAATCCTAATTGCTCAATCCTACAAACGCACCTCGATGCCCCGCCGTGCCATGTGCTCCTTGGCCTGGCGCACGGTGTACTCGCCGTAGTGAAACACGCTCGCCGCAAGCACCGCGTCGGCGCGGCCTTGCAGGATGCCTTCCACCAGATGATCGAGATCGCCGACACCCCCGCTCGCGATCAACGGGATCGAAAGCGCATCGGAGAACGCGCGGGTCAGCTCGAGATCGAACCCTCTGCGGGTGCCGTCGCGGTCCATGCTGGTGAGCAGGATCTCGCCGGCGCCCGCGGCTTCCATCCTGCGGCCCCATTCCAGCGCATCGAGTCCCGTCGGCTTGCGGCCGCCGTGGGTGTACACCTCCCAGCGCGGCACGGCGGCCCCCGGAACGCGCTTCGCATCCACCGCCACCACGATGCACTGGGAGCCGTAGCGCGCGGTCGCTTCTGCCACCAGCTGAGGGTTCTGCACAGCGGCGGTGTTGATGCTTACCTTGTCGGCGCCCGCGTTGAGCAAACGCTGCACGTCCTTGACCGAACGCACGCCTCCGCCCACCGTCAGCGGGATAAAGACCTGCTCTGCAACCGCTTCGATGACGCTCAGGATCAGGTCGCGGCCGTCGCTCGAGGCCGTGATGTCGAGAAACGCAAGTTCGTCAGCGCCCTGCTCGTTGTAGCGCCGCGCGATCTCAACGGGGTCTCCCGCGTCGCGCAGGCCGACGAACCTGATTCCCTTGACCACGCGCCCGGCGGTGACATCGAGGCAGGGGATGATGCGCTTCGCGAGACCCATGCGGTCAGGATTGAGCTATTAGGATTGAGGATTGAGTTACGTCGTCGTGGCAATGCGGAGTTCCCTCAATCCTCAGTCCTCGATCCTCAATCCTTCTTGCTGAGCTCGTCGGCGAGTTTCTGCGCCTTGGCGAAGTCGAGCTTGCCTTCGTAGATGGCGCGGCCGGTGATGGCGCCGGTGATGCCCTCGTGCTGGACCTTGCACAGCGCCTTGATGTCGTCGAGGCCGTTGATGCCGCCGCTCGCGATCACGGGTGCCGTGAGCTCCTTCGCCAGCGCCACCGTCGCGCCGATGTTGATGCCGGTCAGCATGCCGTCGCGCCCGATGTCCGTATAGATGATCGCCTCGACCCCGTAATCCTGGAACTTCTTGGCAAGATCGAGCACCTCGTGCCCGGTCATCTTCGACCATCCGTCCACCGCAACCTTGCCGTCCTTGGCGTCGAGGGCGACCATCACATGACCCGGAAACGCGGTGCACGCGTCGTGCAGGAAGCCGGGCGTCTTGACCGCGGCGGTGCCGATGATGACGTAGCCCACGCCGGAGTCGATCAGTTTCTCGATGGTGTCGAGGTCGCGGATGCCGCCGCCGATCTGGATCGGCAGCTTCCCGCCCACGGCATCAACGATCGCCTTGATCGCCTGCTCGTTCTTGGGACGGCCGGCGGCCGCGCCGTTGAGATCGATGACGTGCAGCCGTCTCGCGCCGAGCTTGAGCCATTGCGCGGCCATCGCGGCCGGATCGTCCGAGAAGACGGTGACCTTGTCCATCGCGCCCTGCTTCAGGCGCACGCACTTGCCGTCCTTGAGGTCGATCGCGGGGATGAGCAGCATGGCGTTATGCGGCCGGCGATGCCGCAGCCCTCTGCGTGGTGCGCTGTGCCACGGGTTGCCACTCCACGAAATTGGTGAGCAGTCTCAGGCCGGCCGCATCACTTTTTTCCGGGTGAAATTGCACGGCAAAGATGTTGTCGCGCGCGGCCGCGCAAGTGAACGGCACGCCGTAGACGCACTCGCCCGCGGTCAGCTTGCGGCCGCCGGGCACCGGGAAATAACTGTGCACGAAATAGAAGCGGCTGCCCTGCGGGATCCCTCGCCACAAGGGGTGCTCGACGGTCTGCCGCACCTCGTTCCATCCCATGTGCGGCACCTTGAGGCGCACGCCTTGCGCATCCGCCATCCGGCCTGCCGGAAAGCGCCGCACCCGACCCGGCAACAGCGCGAGCCCGGGGGTATCGCCCTCTTCGCTCGCCTCGAAGAGCATCTGCAGGCCGATGCAGATGCCGAGGAAAGGCTTCGCACCCGCGGCCTCCAGCACCGCTTCGCGCAGGCCGCGGGCGTCCATCTCGCGCATGCAGTCCGGCATCGCGCCCTGGCCCGGGAACACCACGCGCGCCGCGCGCATCACTTGCCGCGCATCGCTCGTCACCTCGACCGTAAGCCGCGGGGCGACATGCTCGATGGCCTTCGCCACCGAGCGCAGGTTGCCCATGCCGTAATCGACGACAGCGATGTCAGTCATAAACAGGGTTCAGCGATCAGCACCCAGCCGTCAGCTTGGAGGAACAGGGGGAAAGCGTTGCGTCATGGGGGTGTGGCTGACTGCTGAAAGCTGACCGCTGACAGCTGAATCAGAGGCTGCCCTTGGTGGAAGGCACGTCCTTCACTCGCGCGTCGGCCTCGACCGCCATGCGCAGCGCGCGCGCGAACGCCTTGAACGCCGTTTCCGCCTGGTGATGGGCGTTCGTGCCCTTCAGGTTGTCCACGTGCAGCGTCACCTGCGCGTGATTGACGAAACCCTGGAAGAACTCGTGCATCAAGTCGACGTCGAACTCGCCGATGCGCGCGCGCGAGAACTCGATGTGATACTCGAGGCCGGGCCGCCCCGAAAGATCCACCACCGCCCGGGACAGCGCCTCGTCGAGCGGCACGTAGGCGTGGCCGTAACGGCGCACGCCCTTCTTGTCGCCGATCGCCTGGGCGAACGCCTGGCCGAGCGCGATGCCCACGTC
>JBGQGU010000234.1:0-5468 GCA_041497655.1 Gammaproteobacteria bacterium | reverse complement strand
TGAGTCTCCCGCAGGAGCTGAAACCGGGCCTTACCGGCACGGCTGAAATCGTGGTGGGCACGCGCGACACCGCGCCGCACGTGGGCAGCGGCAAGATCGGGGTGCTCGCCACCCCGATCATGGTGAATCTCATGGAAGCCGCCGCGCTTCAGGCCGTTGAGCGCTTCATGCCGCCGGGACATCAGACGGTGGGCACCCATCTCGATGTCAAGCATTTCGCGGCGACCCCAGTGGGACTGCGAGTGCGCGCCGGCGCGGAACTGGTCAGGATCGAAGGGCGCACCCTGACGTTCAGGATCCACGCCGAGGACGAGCGCGAGAAAATCGGCGAGGGCGTGCACGAGCGGCTCATCATCAACGTCGAACGGTTCGATCAGCGCATGCAGAAGAAGCTGGGCAAGTGACAGCGGGCGAAACACGAGGGGAAGCCGGCCTGGATTGATCGAGATCAAACCCTCGTTTCCGCGGCCGCGTACAATGGTGGGCCCGCTCCTGATCAGGGAAAGAAACCCTATGAAAATGGCATTTGTCGTTCACAATGAATATTTCACCCCGCGCGTGATGCAGTTGCTCAAGGACGCCGGGATCGATTATTACACCCGCTGGGAACGCGCGCAGGGGAAAGGTCGCGGCACTGAGCCGCACCTCGGCTCAGGCAGCTTCGCCAGCACCAACGCCGTCCTGATGATCGCTTTCCAGGACGAGTCGATTCTGGAGGGCCTGATACGCAGAATCACCGAAGCCAATCACGAAATAACGCGGGCCGATGACAGGATACGATTGTTCCAGGTGCCGCTCGATCGGATCGTCTAGAGCCCGCCATGCGAAGGGTTGTGAATGGACCTCGCGGCTTCCATTTCATTCCGGACGGGACCCCGCATCGATGGGCGGGATCGCCCATGAAGGGTCTGACGATGTTCATCGGCTGGGCTGCACTGGCTACTGCGGCATGGGGCGCGGAGGACCCGGGGGCACGCGCGCTGCAGCAGCATCAGTTGCAGCGTCAGCAGCAGCAGGAGGCGCTGCAACTGCGCATGCAGCAGCAACAGCGTAGCGTGCAGGAATCGCCCGCTGATGCGCGGCAGCAGCAGGCTTTGGAACAGCTACAGATCAACCAGCAGCAACAGCAGCAGGAGTTGCACTACCGGCAGGGCATCGAACCGACTACCGCCCAGTCGTCCGAGGGCGAGGGTACACGCGGGGCCAAGGCGCAGATCGAGCTGCAAAAGGCGCAGCAACAGAGTCAACAGCAACTGCGGCGCTTCGATTCGGAGCGGCAGGTGAAACCCGGGGCCGCCACGGATCCGCCCCGCAAAATGGATTGACAAGCGCGGCCGGCCGCGAACCCGCCGCGCGCTACGATCGCGGCCTTCTGGGCCACGGCGTATCGGCCGTAACGGAGAAGGTGACGCGGTTTTTCCCGCCGGACCACGAGTAGTTCACGTCCTTGCCCAGTTCCCGGACCAGCACGATGCCGAGTCCTCCCACGCGGCGGCTGGCCACGGGAAGCTTAAGCGCATCTTCGGTCTCAACCTGGCCGAAGGCGTCATGCTGCGGCGCGTCGTCCTCGTAGTGGACGGTCATGGGATGCTCGCCGGCAAAATCGACCGAGATGGTGACCGAAGCGGGCACGGCCTCCCGCCGGCCATATTTCACGGTATTACTGAAGAGCTCCTCCACCACGAGCTGGACGCGAGTGCGCTGGCCGGGGGAGCAGCCGGCCTGCTGACAGGCACGGTCCACGAACTCCCGCAACCGCGGGTATTCCCGATTATCGGCCGGTAGCGTCAGATACATGGTAGGGAGGGTCCCGCCATCCGAGAAAGAATACATTATTCAGGCGCGATATTTATGCCATGATAATGCCGCAAAGCTGGTTACGGGCAAAAAGTCACATTCGCGTATCTGGAAAGGAGAAGCTCATGGCCGCACTACATTGCATCATCAGGTTCCTTGCGTGTGCCGCGCTGGCAGCCGGATTGCTTGCCGCGGGTCCGTTGGCGGCAAACGACATCGCCCAGATCAAGACGATGAGCGGGACCGTGGTGGTCGAGCGCGGATCGCAGCGCATCCTGGGCGCCGCGGGCATGAAGCTGCAGCAGGCGGACGTCATCCGCACCGGCATCGACGGCTCGGTTGGCATCACGTTTGTCGATAACACGATGATGTCGGCCGGCCCGAACAGCGCACTGGCGCTCGACCGATTCTCGTTCAACTCGACCACCCACGAGGGCAGGCTCGACACCTCGATGCGCAGCGGCACGCTCTCCGTGATCTCGGGCAAGATCGCGAAGCAGTCGCCCGACGCGATGACGGTGAGGACGCCGGCCGCGATCCTGGGGGCGCGCGGCACGGAGTTCTTTGTCCAGGTCGTTCCCCTGAATTAGAGCTTTTCGAATATGGGCCGCATGCTGCGCGCGGGCCTGAATGCCGCCGCTGCGGCAGTCCTTGGGGCGTGTGCGGCCGCGCCGAATACGCGGGAACTGGTGGTTCTCGTGCCCGACCGGGATGGCACGACGGGGGCGGTAGTCGTCACCAACCCTCAAGGCGGCAGCTCGGTGCTGAGCAAGCCCTACGCGATGGCGCTTCTCGAGAGGGGCGACCGGGTCGACACGCCTCCCGTAGCGCGCGATGAGGTGACAAAGCTTTTTTCGCACGCCATCGCGGCGCAGCCGCTGCGCCCAATCTCGTTCCTGCTCTATTTCCAGCTGGATACCGATGAGTACACTCCGGAATCCAGGGAAGCGTTCGACAAGGTGTTTACGGAAGTGGCGCGCCGGAAGGTGGCGGAAATCGCCGTGATCGGCCACACCGACCGTGTTGGTTCTCTCGAGTACAACGACACGCTGTCTTTCAGGCGCGCCGAGCGTGTGCGCAAGGATTTCGTGGACCGCGGTATTCCGGCCGACGCCATCAACGTCGCCGGTCGCGGCGAGCGCGAACCCTTCGTGCCGACCGCCGACGAGGTCAGCGAGCCCCGCAACCGGCGGGTGGAGATCAATGTCCGCTAGTAAGCGGTGAACGGTAAACGGCGAACTGTGATCGGAGATAACTGATTCAATTCTGTTCACTGTTCACTGGTTCCCGCGCCAGCGGACCACCAGTATCGTTACGTCATCGGCCATATCGGCACCCGCGACGAACCTGCCGACCTCGTCGTTCACGGCCTTGACGCGCTCCTCGGCGGTGAGCCCCGCCGGCATTGTCGCCAGCAGCCGTCCCAATCGCGCCCGCCCGAACATCTCCCCGGCGGGATTCATCGCCTCCGGCACGCCGTCGCTCACCAGGACCAGGGATTCACCCGGCGCCATGCGGGTGTGCGCGGTCTGATACGGGAAATTCTCCAGCGTACACAGCGGCGGTCCACCGCCCTCGAGCTGCCTGACTCCCTTTCCATCCGCAGCAACGGCATGAGGCGGCTCGTGCCCGGCGTTGCAGTAAGCGAGTTCACCTGTCTCCACGTCGAGCATGCAGGCGACCACTGTCACGAACAGAAATTCGGGATTCTCGCGCGCGATCTCCACGTTGGCTTCCGCCATCGTGCGGCCGAGGTCAGGAAGGCTGCGCAGTGCGGCGCTCTTGTAGAGCGCTTTCGACAGCGCCATGAAGATGCTGGCGGGCATTCCCTTGCCCGAGACGTCGCCCACCAGGAAGAACAGGCGTGACTTACCGACCATGA
Source organism: Gammaproteobacteria bacterium (assembly GCA_041497655.1). Classification (GTDB taxonomy): domain Bacteria; phylum Pseudomonadota; class Gammaproteobacteria; order Burkholderiales; family SG8-41; genus SG8-41. Next base: position 1,789 of record JBGQGU010000234.1, on the reverse strand, counting down.
AGAAGTCGTAGAGATCCCCGCCGACTTCCTTCGCTGTCTCCATGCTCGCGTGCAGGTCGAAGCGCCTCTCACCCTGGAATGCGAGGGCCGGCACCGGCAGCATGCCCATCTGAACGCGGCGCGCGGCCTCCAGTTCCCCGGCCATCCGCGCCGCGGCCTCCCGCTGGACCTCGAGTTCGCGCTTCAATCGCTCCTGCTGCCGCGCGGATTCCGCGAGCGTCGCGCGCAACAGCCCCCCGAAGAGGACGTTGAGGACGATGACCGGCGCCGCCGCGTCGAGCAGCACGCCGGCGTAACGGAAGAGAGCCATGCCGAGAAGAAGCAGCCCGCCTGTCACCGCGCCCAGGACGAGCGAGGAGCGCACTGGCGAGAGCACCGGCACGGCAAGCACGAGCAGGGCGCCGAGAACCGCTATCAGCGCAGTCTCTGCCCAGCGCATCCAGTGCGGGCGCGTGAGCAGATTTCCGTCGAATATGTTCTCCAGGACCTGGGCGTGGATCTCCATGCCGGACATGCGTTCCCCGAGGGGTGTCGCCTGCTGGTCGAGGAGTCCGATGCCGGTGACGCCGAACAGGACCAGCTTGCCCGCGATATGGTCGCGGTCAACCGTTCCGGCGATGAGGTCCGTCGCGGAGACGAAGCGGGCGGGGTCGTGGCGGCCAAACCGGACCCAGAGATGGCCGTCGGCCTGGCTCGGGATCAGGACGTCCCCGATTCCGATCGACTCGATGCCGTGCGCGCCGGTGCGGACTGAAATCGCCGGAGCCCCCACGCCAACGCGCAGCGTCTCCAGGCTGATCGATGGGAGGGGCGTGTTGCCGACGGCGGCGAGCAGCGGAACGCGGCGCACCACGCCGTGGCGTATGTCCGCGCTCAGCAGCGCACGGCTCGTCGCGGCGGCGTCAATCTGCCTCAAGCTCGTCAGCGCCGAGGGAAAATGCCACAGATAAGGCAGAGGATCACCCTGCATCTGGAATACCGCCGCCGAGCGCGGCGGTGCTTCCTGGCCGCGCTCATCGAGCCCCGCAACGCCGAGCACCACCGGCAGGCGCTTGATGGCGGCGGCAAGCGCGTCGTCGTTGCTCAACAGGCGCTTCAGTTGACGCGCGAGGGCGCGCCCGACATGCGGGTTGTTCTCGGCGATCGCGCCAGGGGAAAGCCGGTCGGGTTCGGCGAAGATTACGTCCACGCCCACCGCGAGCGGACGGTACTCGGCGAGCCTGTCGAACACCCGCGCGATCAGGTTGCGTGGCCACGGCCACTGCCCGCGCTGTGCGAGGCTCTTCTCGTCCACCGCGACGATCACCGCCGGCGCCGAGACGCGGCTCCGCGGCATCATCATTTGGTAGGCGTCGAACCAGGCGTCGCGCAGCCAGGACTGGATGGGCGTGTCGGCGAGCAGGTGCAGGCCGGCAAGAGCGACCACGAGAACCGCGCCGAGGGACCGCGGGCGCAGCAGCCAACCGCGCCACGCCATGCCTGCCGGTGCTGCCTGCGGCTGGGCGCTCACGCCGTCACCCGCTCACGCGCGCATCGCGGGGATCAGACCGCGATCTCCAGGCCGTCGTAGGCGCTGGAGATGCGCAGCGTGTGATCCTCGCGCGTGATCTCCTCGAGGCGGAGGGTCTCCTGCAGCACCGAGGCGATCTTCGCGTCGTTGTAGACGGGCTCGTGGTGATAGATGCAGAGGTGCTTCGCGCGCGCGAGCTGGCACAGTTCGACGCCGACGACGTTGCTCGAGTGTCCCCAGTCCTCCTTGACCGAGACGGTGTCCGCCAGCGAGTACATG
>JBGQGU010000233.1:0-5490 GCA_041497655.1 Gammaproteobacteria bacterium | reverse complement strand
GGGATCGCGTCCGTTGTTGCGACGCTCAATCCCCCCGCAAACGACGTACTGTACTTCGTCTCCCGGGGTGACGGCTCCTCGCATTTCTCGCGCACGCTGGGAGAGCACGAGCGTGCCGTGACAAAATATCAGCGATCGGGACGACGATGATGCGCGGCAGGTTCATCACGCTCGAAGGCATAGACGGCGCCGGCAAGAGCAGCCATGTGCGCTGGATCGCCCGTTTCCTCCGGGGCCGGGGCATCCGGGTCAGGGTGACGCGCGAGCCGGGCGGGACGCCGGCCGGCGAAAAGTTGCGCCGGCTGCTGCTGGGGAGCCGGCAGCGGCTGCACGTGGAAACCGAGACGCTGCTGATGTTCGCGGCGCGCCGCGAGCACCTCGCCAAAGTGATCGGTCCTGCATTAGAGAGGGGAATCTGGATATTGTGCGACCGCTTCACAGACGCCACCTACGCCTACCAGTCGGCCGGCAGCGGCCTACCCTGGGACAAGGTCAGTGCCCTGGAGCAATGGGTGCACCCCGGCCTTCAGCCCGACCTCACCATCCTGTTCGATGTCAGCCCGGCGATCGGGCGCCGGCGGGCCGGGAGCAAGCGCAGCCCCGATCGTTTCGAGCGCGAGCAGGAGGCATACTACAGGCGCGTGCGCGATGGCTACCGGCGGCGTGCCGCGGGGGACACGGGCCGGATCCGGATTCTCGACGCACGGGGGAGTCTGTCCGAAGTCAGGAAACGGCTTGAGATCATCTTGTCCAAGTTTTGTTAGTTCATGGCCTATCCCTGGCATTCGCGGCCGTTTGAAGCACTGTTGACCCGCACAGACCGGCTGCCTCATGCGCTGCTGCTGCGGGGGCGCGAAGGCATCGGCAAACTGGCCTTTGCAGAAGCGTTCGCGCGAGCCCTGTTGTGTGAGAGCCCGCAGGCGGGAGGGCTGGCGTGCGGGAAATGTGCGGCCTGCGCATGGATGGAGCAGGGCAGTCATCCGGATTTCAGACGGCTGGTGCCGGAATCGGTTACCCGGCCTGTGGAAGCGGAAGAGGGCGGTGAGAAGAAGCCCAGCGAGCAGATCCAGATCGGACAGGTGCGGGAGATCGGCGATTTCATCGTAATGACGAGCCACCGCGGCGGCGCCAAGGTGGTGCTGATTCACCCCGCGGAGACGCTCAACGTCCACGCCGCCAACGCGTTGCTGAAGAACCTGGAGGAGCCGCCACCGCGCACCTACTTCCTGTTGGTGGCGCACCGCTGGCACCAATTGCTGCCGACGATACGAAGCCGCTGTGAGCAGGTCGTGCTCGCTGCCCCGTCCCACGCCGAGGCGCGTGACTGGCTCGGGCGGCAAAAGCTGCGCGACGCCGACCTCGCACTGGCACAGGCGGGCGGTGCGCCACTGCTCGCGGTGAAGTTCGACGAGGACTATTGGCGGCAGCGGGAGGCGCTGCTCACGGCGATCACCAGTCCCGGCTTCGACTCACTCACCACCGCGGAGCAACTGCGCGAAACCGCGCCGGCGCTGGTCGTGGGCTGGCTGCAGAAATGGGCGTTTGATCTCGTCACCCACAAGGTGACGGGCAAAGTGCGCTATAACCCGGATCTCTCGGACGCCATCGCCACCACCGCCGCGCGGCTGGACCTGATCGAAGCGCTGCGTTTCCAGCGCTACATGGTGAGGCTGCAGCGGATTGTCTCCCACCCCTTGAATACGCGCCTGTTCCTCGAGCAGCTGCTGCTCGCCTATGCCGCCCTGTTGCGCCGTTCGCCCGGCGCACTGGCAGCCTGACGACAGGCGCCCGGCCCGCGACATGCTGGTCGATTCCCACTGCCATCTCAACTTTCCGGAGCTGGCCGGAAGAGTGGACGAAGCACTCGCGTTGATGCGCGAGAACCAGGTCACGCACGCGCTTTGCATCAGTGTCACCCTCCAGGAGTTTCCGCAAGTGCGGGCACTGGCCGAGCGCTACCCTCACATCTACGCCTCGGTGGGCGTGCACCCCGATTACGCGGATGTGCCGGTCATGACGGAACAGGAACTGGTTGCGCTTGCCGATCACCCCAAGGTCGTGGCCGTCGGCGAGACCGGCCTCGACTACTATCGCATCAAGGGCGGAGCCGAATGGCAGCGCGAGCGCTTCCGTACCCACATCCGCGCCGCTCGCCGCTGCGGTAAACCGCTTGTCATCCACATGCGGGATGCCGCTCAAGACACACTGCGCATCCTGCATGAGGAGGGCGCCAGCGAAGTGGGCGGAGTCATGCACTGCTTCACCGGGACCTGGGAGGACGCGCAAGCCGCCATCGGCCTCGGCTTCTTGATTTCCTTCTCGGGCATCGTCACCTTCAAGAACGCCGCGGCACTGAGAGAGATTGCTAGGCAGGTGCCGTTGGAGCGCATGTTGATCGAGACCGATTCACCCTACCTGGCTCCGGTGCCGTATCGCGGCAAGACCAACGAGCCGGGCCTGGTGAAACACGTGGCGGCGGAAATCGCGCGCCTGCGGGATCTTTCCCTGGAGCAGGTTGCGAAGGCCACCAGCGATAATTTCTTCAAGCTGTTCAAAATCGACAGCGCTAGATCTCAATCCGCGGCTTAGGCAGTCCTAGTGCCAGTACGGCTGTAGTCCGTTGGGCGCGCGGGCGCGCACATGCGCGCCGTCACTCAGGGGTCGTGTGCCCTAATCTAGAGTCTAGGACACTTAACCAAGTGGAAATGGTTGGGGGGTTGCCAGTGCCCATCCGGGGCCAATGGCTGCGGCCTGATCACGTGGGGCTCAGGAATGCGGCGTGGGGGGTGCGAAACGCTCGTTGGGCAGGACAAGACGAGAATAGGATGATTGCGTGGCTATGCCGTGAGGTGAAGCAGGTTCTCGAAGCCGGTGAGCCAGTTGAAAGCGTGGTTCCGTCGCTCGTCGATCTATTCTTGCGGCCGTGAGCTAGGTGAAGACGCGATTAAATTTCATTATGGCGTAGGTGGCGACTGCAGCGATGATATTTAACGCGTTGCCGACTATGAATCGGTTGTATCTCCATCTGCTAATAGAGAGGGAGTGTTTCCCATTGGTGGTGTCTTTAGTGCCTTGCCATCCTGCCCATTGTCCGGCGACCTTGATCACTAGCCATGCGCCGATAAATTCGGGATGCGCCCAAATAATGGCGAGTGGATACATGGTCAATTCGACGTACCCCACAATCACGGGAGACCAGAAATTGGCTCGATGCTGGTCAGGCGATAGGCTGACGAGGTATTTCTCATCGTGCAGGTGCAGGAGGCAGGCCAGGAATTCCATGATCGCGAAAACAATGAAGATGCCCGCGGCAATGGAGCAAATATAGATGCTGAGGAAATGCCCCCATGCATCGGGTCTTATTCGTGTCGAGACGTTCTGCAGGCCGGGGTTGACATACCAGAGAGCTATACCGAGGGCCAACAGCGCGGCGTTAAGTGCAATGAACCTGCGTGGGGAATGCGGGAAGTCCCGGACGTACCATTTGGCTGACATCGCGGCGGCCTGGGTGGCAAGGGGTGGCTAATGGTGCGTAGTAACTTTAGGGCACGGGGGCTTGCCGGGGTGGGCCTTGTTGATATAACGGGGATATGTGCTAGTTCGTATAATGTATAGGAACTCAAATCCACCGCCAGCCCCCCGTCCAGGTCGAATGGCCCCTGGGCAGAATGGCCACCAGCTCCAGTGGCCAGCCCCCCGTCCAGGTCGAGCGCCGCCCCGTTCCCCCCGTGGTCTAGCTTGGCCTGGCGTGACGTGCCACCCGACCCGCACCTGTTGCGAACGATTCTCAGCTAACTGCCTCTTTTTTGACCACCGCCCCTGAGTCATTTCCCCTATGAAAACGCCCTTCCGCGGACGACTTGTTATAAAGGGACAAGCCCAAGGACAAATCCGCCCCGTCCGGGAGGTGGATACCGAGGGGTTGCGCCAGCGGCTGGCCGGGCAGGTCGCGCCCCCCCGCGCAGGCCCCCGGGGTGCCCGCCCGCTGCGCAGGCACCACCCCGGGGCGCGGGTTCCCCGGCGCGATCGGGCGCCCGACCCGGCCAGCTCGAGTGGCCAGGGAAGCTGCTGACCCCGGGCTTGCAGGAATGCCCCCGGTGTAGCCCCTGTCTCGCAGCCAGTGCCGCGCCATCGCAAAGACGAGGCCCAGGTAACCCATCGACCAGCTCTCGAACGCCCGACCCGTGGGCGACCACAGCGTATCGCCCCGGATGGTCCAGCCCTTCCAGGCCTCACCTGGCAACGCGTAACCCGACAGAATCCGCATCAGCTTGAAAGCGGAGTAGGGCACCGCGGTCCGCCGCTTCTCCCAGTTCCACACTGTCCGCTCGCACACCCACAGCAGACGCGCCGCCGCCCGCCGCGTGAAGCCGGCGAGCGCGCGAGCTTCGCTGAACTCTTCGCCGTCACAACCGCGCCACGCGACTTTTTTCACGCGAGATTTCTTTCTAGGATCGCCGTGGACGCGTCCCGACAGGCCCGCCGATACGAGAGGGTCAAGCATTTTTCGATTCTCCCGCCGTTGACTCCGCCAGCACCGACTTGTTGATTCCTTCCTTCAACACCTCGCCACTCGACCTGATCACCGCGCAGCCACCGCGAAAGACGTAATCCGGTTTCTCAGTCCCGGACGCGCGATCAAGCCCGTTGTATGCCAACACCACCGCCCGCAGCTCGACGGCACCGAGGATGCAATACGGCTCCTCGATCACCGCCGCGAGCGCACCCATCGCCGCCAACGCCGCCCGTTCGTAGCATTGAATCTGCACCAACGCTCGCGCCAACGAACGCTCACGCGCCATCGACAGCGCCAGGTCCTGCGATCCAGCAACGCTCTTTCCCATGTGGAACTCCTTTCCCGTGTCAGTCCAAAAAAACCCCGGCTGAGCGGCAAGTTGAGCCCCTAGACATTCGTATAATGTATATTATGTTAAATGCTGATATGCCCGAAACAGTCGCCCTCCAGGCACCCACTTGAAGATATTAGGGCTCCCCCGCCCCTGATTCCGCGGGGTTAGGTCCGGCTTTAGGCGGGGGTATCGGGTCTGTCGCTGATCGTGCCAAGCCGGTTTCTGATCGATTCGAGCTCGGCTTGTGCCCTGAGCGTGGCGAGCTTGGCGTCCTCGAGGCGGGTGAGGTCATGGATGACCAGCAGGTAGCCGAAGGACGCACCCTGTAAATTCTTGAGAGGGATAATCGAGCTTCTGGAAGGCAGACGCCCCCCGCCCTTGCGCACCCGCCATCCCTCCTGCCCCGCCCGTCCCGAGAAACGCGCCTGGTCCATAAGGCGCTCGGGGTGCCTGGCCAGGAGGTCCTCCTTGGTGAAAAACCGCGAGTAGCTCTGCCCCACGATCTCGGCGGAAGAGTAGCCCAGCAGCCGCTCCGCTCCCGTATTCCAGTTTTTGACCGAGCCGTTGGCATCAAGCAGGCACACGGCGTAATCGGTCATGCAGTCCGCCATCAGGCGGAATCGCTGTTCGCAGAGGTACT
>JBGQGU010000232.1:0-5513 GCA_041497655.1 Gammaproteobacteria bacterium | reverse complement strand
CTCGAAAGCCGCGTCGCCAGCCGCGTGCTGTGGCAGGTGGGGCACGCCCGCTACCGCACCGAGCACGATATCTTCGATGCCGCGCGCGCGCTCCCGTGGGCGCGGCTCTTCGACGTGGGCCGCACCATCCGGGTCAACGTCTCGGCAATCAAATCCCCCGTCAGGAGCCTCGACTTCGTCACGCTGCGGGTGAAGGACGCGGTGTGCGACGCCTTCCGCGACGCGCAGGGCGGGCGTCCGGACGTGGACACAGCAAATCCCGACGTGCGCATCCACGCCTTCCTCGCGCCGGACGAGGCCACCTTCTACCTCGACACGTCGGGCGAGGCGCTGTTCAAGCGCGGATGGCGCGCCGCCGGGGGCGACGCGCCATTACGAGAAAATCTCGCAGCGGGGATATTGAAACTTACGGGATGGTCCGCGCCAACGCCTCTGCTCGACCCGATGTGCGGCAGCGGGACATTCCTCGCAGAGGCGGCGATGATGGCGCTCGACATCGCGCCCGGATTGAACCGCCCATTCGGGTTCGAAAAGCTGGAAATCCACGACGCGGGCAAATGGAAGGCAATGCAAGAGAAGGCGCGCGCGCGGCGCCGGCCCGCGCATCCGCTGCCGATTTACGGCAGCGACAAATCTGGCACCGCGCTGGGCCTTGCGCGCGAAAACGCCGCGGCGGCCGGAGTACTGGAAGCGCTACAGCTCAAGCAGATGAGCCTGCTTGACGCGAGCCCGCCCGCTGAGGCCGGCATCATGGTGATGAACCCGCCCTACGGCGAGCGGACGGGAGAGCACGAAGAGCTCGCGGCTTTCTACCCGAAGCTGGGCGACGTTCTCAAGCAACGCTTCGCCGGCTGGACCGCCTACATCCTCTCCGCCGACATGCAGCTTCCCAAGCTGATCGGCCTCAAAGCCTCCCGGCGCACTCCTCTCTACAACGGCGCGCTCGAATGCAGGCTGTTCGAGTACCGGTTGGTCGCGGGCAGCATGCGGCGCGAAAAAAGCGTCATCGCCAAGGACCATTAAGAAAACCAGGACAACAATTGAACCGCCAAGGCCTGTCCTGAGCCTGTCGAAGGGACGCCAAGAGCGCCAAGCAGCCTGTCGGACTTAGGTGTCGGACAGGCGGCTCACAGCAAAACCGCCTGCCGATTTCGAATGAAACCCCGGATAGCGACCCTTATTGGCCTTTAAGGGGGCAACGAGTAGGCTCGAATTGAAATTTTCATTGCTTTTTGCCTCGATATTCGTGCAGGCGGTTTTGCATAAGGAGTTTGTCGGAGCTCAGTCCGACAAACTCCTGGCGGTCGAAATCAGAGATGCGGGATGCTTGCCCGGTCGAGCATTTCCTTCTGATCGGGCGAAGCCCGCTCACGAATAAAAAACACGTGCGGTAACGCGGTACACCACTCATTCTCGAGCGCGATTGACTGCCGGAGCAATCGCACGGTGCCTACCATATCTCCCGCCAGAAAAGCCGCTTCAGCAGCCAACCCGAGGTAAGTCGCTTTCGCTCCACCGGACCGGGTAGCCCGCTCCACGATCGTGCTGACGGCAACGCACCCGTCTTCCACCAGTTCGATGAGATCCGGCGTGAGGCCATATTCGCTCGCGCACCGGAATAGCATGTCACCATCCACTCCGAGCGATCTGAGACGTCGCACCGCCTCTCGTTGCCGCTGATACGCGTACTGTGACGGCACGAAGCGCATCAGCTCGCGCCAGCGTTCAGGGGAGGGGGATCGGGCAAACTCGGCCAACGACTCCGTCCAACCGACTGGCGACGCGGCCAAGCGGTCAAGAATCGCCTCCAACTCCGCGGCATCAGGACACCCGGGTCGTGCCAGCGCCAGCCGCGCAACAGCCGCAGCCTCCGTCTTTGCGCCACGCGAGGCGAGCAGCGTAACGACGGGAAGCGCACTGTCCCCGTTTAACCAGCGCTGTTCGGCATCGCGGAGTTCAGAATCCCTTCGCATTCTTGGGTAATGAGTTTCCCGCTGATGAGCCCAGTAGGCCCAATGCCATCGTTAAACGCCCGGCATCAGCGGGCGGATGACAGTTCGAAAATACAAATTGGCGTAAACGGAAGATATCCAGCACCAACTGCTCCTTGCGCCAACGCCGTTCGGGCCCGTCTGCTCTCCGAAGCTGTTGCGTTCCTTGAACTACGATAATCAATTCTTGGGGTTAATGTTATCTGCAATTGTCTGCAGTTTCAGTAATGTATTTCTCGGCGCGCTTGGCGGTTCAATTATTAGTCTTGCGTTTCTTAACGGCTTGGCGGCGTGCCAGCTAATTGAAGCCGTCGTCAACCGGCACGCATCCCGCCGCGTTGAGCAGGCACGCGGGCCAACCGGCCCGACGATCAACAACGAGGAAGGAAGAACCATGGAAAAGGAACAGACGTTGAGGATACTGAACGCCCTGGCGAACGGCGTTCACCCGGCGACGGGAGAGAAGTTCGCAGCAGACGGGCCGTACCAGCATCCCGATACCGTGCGGGCGCTGTTCGAGGCGATGCGCGCGGTCGAGGGCGGCGGCGCTCCGGCGCCAGCCCCGGAGCGAAAACCCGCGTTCCCGCAAAGCGGCTCGGGCTCGCGCTGGAGCTCGGAGGAGGAGCAGCGCCTGGCGGTCGCATTTGACGCCGGCAGGACGGTGGATGAACTGGCGCGCGCCCACAACCGCAGCCGCGCGGCAATCGAGGCGCGGCTGGTGCGGCTCGGCAAGATGGACGCTTCGGCGGTCACGACGCCCCTGCGCTATCCGCCGAAACCCGCGGGAAACCAGGCTCGGCAGGGTACCTGACCCCCTCCTTTACCCTCCCCCTTGATAAGGGGGAGGGGTGGGGTGGGGTGGGGGTTACCCGCCCGCCAGCGCCCGCGCCAGCAGCGACACTCCGATCAGGAGCAGCAGGCCGGCTACGACCTGCAGCAGGCCCGCGCGCGAGATGCGGCCATGGATGCGGTTGCCGAGCCACAGGCCGGCGAGCGCGAATGGCAGCAGCACGGCGAAGCCGGCGAGCCGGTCGGCAAGCATGAGCCCGCCGGCGGTGAAAACGAACGCGCGGATCGAGACCGAGAAGATCACCATGTTAGAGAGCGTCGCGCGGAACGCGAGCTTGTCCGGCATGCGGTGCGTCAGATAAATCGCGTAGGGCGGCGCGCCGATGCCAAATAGCGTCCCGAATGCGCCGCCTGTGAAGCCGGCGACCGGAGCCCAGGCCCGGCTCACCATCCGGACCGCGTCTTTCTGCTGCAGCGCGTAGACGCCGTACGCCACCAGGAACGCGCCGATTCCCGCGATCGTCGCCTGCCGCGGCAGGGCGACGAGCAGCGTCACCCCCGCCACCGCGCCGGCGAGCGACAGCGGCACCATCCACTTGAGCTCGGACCAGTCCGCCTCGCGGGAGAAGCGCACGCCGAGCGCGAGCGCCGCCGAGACATCGAGCAGCACGCACATCGGCAGCACGAATTCGAGCGGCAGGAAATGCGACAGGACGGGGACGGTGAACAGCGCCGCGCCGAAGGCCGAGATGCCGAAGATCACGTACGCCCCGGCGACCACCGTGGCGGCGATGATGAACATCGGCAAATCGAATGGAATTGTCATGAGCAAAGAAAAAGGGCGCCGGCCTACCGCCAACGCCCTGTCCGTTTCCGCGCCGGTTGAACGGCGATCTAGTTCGTCCGTTCCAATCGGCGCATTTAATCCGGCACGAACGTGCCGGTATTAAACGATGTTGAGATGCTCGATGCCGGTCGTCAGATCCTTCTCCTTGGCTTCCTTGCCGTGGAGCTTGATCATCAGCCGCAGCTCGTTGACCGAATCGGCGTTGCGCAGCGCGTCCTCGTAGCTGATCTGCCCCTGCTCGTAAAGGTCGAACAGATGCTGGTCGAAGGTCTGCATGCCGAGCTCGCGCGACTTCGCCATGATGCCCTTGATCTCGTGCACCTCGCCCTTGAAGATCAGGTCCTGGATGAGCGGCGAGTTGAGCAACACCTCGACCGCCGCCACCCGGCCCTTGCCGTCCTTCTTCGCGATCAAGCGCTGCGAGACCAGCGCCCGGATGTTGAGCGAAAGGTCCATCAGCAGCTGGCTCCTGCGGTCCTGCGGGAAGAAGTTGATGATGCGGTCGAGGGCCTGGTTGGCGCTGTTGGCGTGCAGCGTCGACAGGCACAGGTGGCCGGTTTCGGCAAATGCAACCGCGTAGTCCATGGTCTCGCGGTCGCGGATCTCTCCGATCAGGATCACGTCCGGCGCCTGGCGCAGGGTGTTCTTCAGCGCCGAGAACCAGTTTTCCGTGTCCACCCCCACCTCGCGCTGTGTCACCACGCAGTTCTTGTGATCGTGCGTGAACTCGATCGGGTCCTCGATGGTGACGATGTGGCCGTAGCTGTTCTCGTTGCGGTAGCCAACCATCGCCGCGAGTGAGGTGGATTTGCCGCAACCGGTTCCGCCCACCATGATGATCAGCCCGCGCTTGGTCATGCAGATGTCCTTCAACACCGCGGGCAGGTTGAGGTCCTCGAATTTAGGGATCGTCGTCGTGATGGTCCGCAGCACCATCCCGATCCGCCCCTGCTGCACGAACGCGTTCACGCGGAAGCGGCCGATGCCGCCCGGGCTGAGCGCGAAGTTGCACTCCTTGGTCGCCTCGAACTCCTGGGCCTGCTTGTCGTTCATCATGGCTCGCGTCAACTCCGTGGTGTGCTGCGGCGTGAGCGGCTGATTGGCGACCGGTGTCATCTTGCCGTCGAGCTTGATCGCGGGGGGAAACCCGGAGGTGATGAAGAGGTCGGACGCCTTCTTCGCCACCAACGCCCTCAACAAATCGTGCATGAACTTGACTGCCTGGTCTCGTTCCATAAGCCGCTCCTGCTGGTATGGTTTCCGCGTCCGGCCGGCTGCCGCGGCCCGGCTACTTGAAGTTGTCCTTGTTCGCCGCCTTGCTGCGCGCCTCGTCGACCGTGATGACGTTGCGCCTCCACAGGTCCTGCAGGTTCTGGTCGAGCGTCTGCATGCCGAAGCCCTGACCGGTTTGGATCGCGGAGTACATCTGCGCCACCTTGGACTCGCGGATCAGGTTCCTGATCGCGGGAGTACCGATCATGATCTCGTGCGCGGCGACGCGGCCGGAGCCATCCTTGGTCTTGCACAGCGTCTGCGAGATGACGGCGCGCAACGACTCCGACAGCATCGCCCGCACCATTTCCTTTTCCTCCGCCGGGAACACGTCGATGATCCGGTCGATGGTCTTGGCGGCGGAGCTCGTGTGCAGCGTGCCGAACACCAGGTGGCCGGTCTCGGCCGCGGTCATCGCCAGCCGGATGGTTTCCAGGTCGCGCATCTCGCCCACCAGGATCACGTCGGGATCCTCGCGCAGCGCGCTCCGCAGCGCGTTGGCGAAGGACAGCGTGTGGGGCCCCACCTCGCGCTGGTTGATCAGGCACTTCTTGGCGTCGTGCACGAATTCGATCGGGTCCTCGACGGTCAGAATGTGGCCGTGCTCGTTCTCG
>JBGQGU010000231.1:0-5564 GCA_041497655.1 Gammaproteobacteria bacterium | reverse complement strand
GTTTTATCCCAATGGCATCTCGACGAGCCTGCCCTACGACGCGCAGCACGAGCTGGTGCGGTCGATACGCGGGCTTGAGCGCGCCCATATCACGCGCCCCGGCTATGCCATCGAGTACGACTACTTCGATCCACGTGGACTGAAGCGCTCGCTCGAGACGCGGGCCATCGGCGGGCTGTTCTTCGCCGGGCAGATTAATGGCACCACCGGTTACGAAGAGGCCGCCGCGCAGGGATTGCTGGGTGGCATCAATGCGGCGCTCTTCGTGCAGGAGCGCGAGCCGTGGTGCCCGCGGCGCAACGAAGCCTACCTGGGCGTGCTGGTGGATGATCTCGTCACGCGCGGTGTGTCCGAGCCGTATCGCATGTTCACCAGCCGTGCCGAGTATCGGCTTTCCCTGCGCGAAGACAACGCCGATCTGCGGCTCACCGAGATCGGACACCGGCTGGGCGCGGTGGATGACGCGCGCTGGGCGGCGTTCTCGCTCAAGCGCGAGGCGATCGAGCGCGAGCAGGCGCGGCTGAAGGGCATTTGGATCAACCCTCGCCTGCTGCCGGCTGAAGCGACCGAACGCGCGCTTGATCAACCGCTGGCGCGAGAGCACTCACTGCTGGAGTTGCTGCGCCGTCCGGACGTGAGTTACGCGCAATTGATGATGGCGCCGGGCGCCGGGCCCGGCGTGGAGGATGCTCGAGTGGCGGAGCAGGTCGAGATCCAGGCCAAGTACCAAGGCTACATCGAGCGCCAGCAGGAGGAAATCGCGCGCTACGAGCATTATGAAAATCTGAAGCTGCCGCAGGACGTCGACTACGGCAGTCTGCGCGGACTGTCGGTGGAGGTGCGGCAGAAGCTCAATCTGCACCGTCCTGAGACGCTCGGCCAGGCCTCGCGCATCTCGGGCGTGACACCGGCGGCGCTCTCGGTCCTGCTGGTCCATTTCAAGCACAGGTTGAGTGCAGCGCGAGGGGGCACGCGTGCCTCAACCGGCGCGGCCGCGAGCACCCTCGGCAAGACGGCATGAACCTTGCGCAGCAGCTTGCGCAAGGCGTACTCCAACTCGGGTTCACGTTGCCGGCGGGCGCGCAGCAACGATTGCTCGAATACCTGGCGCTGCTGCAGAAGTGGAACCGGGTCTACAACCTGACAGCGGTGCGGGAGGCGCCGCGCATGGTGAGCCAGCATCTGCTCGATTGCCTGGCGGCGGCGCCGCACGTCGGCGCCGCAACGCTCCTCGACGTGGGCAGTGGGGCGGGACTCCCGGGCATTCCGCTCGCGCTGGCGCTGCCGGACTCACGGGTCACGCTGCTCGACTCGAGCCACAAGAGGGCCGCTTTTCTGAGACAGGCGGTGATGGAACTGAAGCTTCGCAACGCGGAGGTGGTGTGCGAAAGGGTGGAGACCTGGAGAGCGCCGGCCGAGTTCGCAGTGGTGATCTCACGCGCGCTCTCGGATCTCGCCGAGTTCGTTTCCCTGGCGGGCCGGCACGCCGCGGCGGGGGGGCGGCTCGAGGCCATGAAAGGCGTGCACCCGTATGAGGAAATCGCCCAACTGCCGCAAGGCTGGCAGGTGCGGCAGGTGATACCGCTGACGATCCCCGGCCTGCGTGCGCAGCGCCACCTCGTGACGCTCGTTCGGAGCTGATGATGGCAAGGATAATCGCCATCACCAACCAGAAAGGCGGCGTCGGCAAGACCACCACCGGCGTCAATCTCGCCGCCAGCCTCGCCGCGGCGCACCGGCGCGTGCTGCTGGTGGACCTCGACCCGCAGGGCAACGCGACCATGGGTAGCGGCGTGGACAAGCGCCATCTCGGCGCGACGATCTATCAAGTGCTGCTCGGCACGAGGAGTATCCCGGAAGTAAGAGTGCGCTCCGAAAACGGCGAGTTCGACCTGGTACCGGCCAATCGCGAGCTCGCCGGCGCCGAGATCGAGCTGGTGGAAATTGCCCACCGCGAGACGCGGCTAAAAGAGGCGCTCGCCGGGATAGCGCCCGATTACGATTTTGTCCTGATCGATTGCCCGCCGGCGCTTAACCTCCTTACGGTGAACGGCCTGACCGCCGCACAGGCGGTGATGATCCCCATGCAGTGCGAGTACTACGCGCTGGAGGGCTTGAGCGACCTCGTGCAGACCATCAAGAAAGTGCGCGGGCACTTGAACCCGGGACTCGAGATCGAGGGGCTGCTGCGCACCATGTACGACCCGCGCAACACGCTCGCGCAGCAGGTTTCAGCGCAACTGCTCGAGCATTTCGGCGACAAGGTTTACCGCACCGTGATCCCGCGCAACGTGCGGCTGGCGGAGGCGCCGAGCTTCGGCGTGCCCGCGCTCAAGTTCGACCGGAATTCGAAGGGCGCGCAGGCCTACCTCGCGCTCGCGGGCGAGATGCTGAACCGCGCTAGCAGCAAGTCGGACTCCGTGTCGCAACAGGCTGCTAAAAGCGAAACCGCGTGAGGAACGGGGCCATGGCCAAGATCAGGGGATTGGGGCGCGGACTGGATGCGCTGCTCGGAGCGGACGAACCGGCTGTCGGCGGAGAGACGCTCGCATCGATCGCGATCGATGCGCTGCAACCGGGACGCTTCCAGCCGCGCGCGCGCATCGGCCAAGAGGGCCTCGCCGAGCTCGCCGCGTCGATCAAATCGCAAGGCGTGATGCAGCCGATACTGGCACGACCGATCGGAGCGGGCCGTTACGAGATCGTCGCCGGCGAACGGCGCTGGCGCGCGGCGCGCATGGCGGGTCTCACGAGCGTGCCGGCGCTGGTGCGCGAAGTGGCGGACCGGCACGCGCTCGCCATCGCGCTCATCGAGAATCTCCAGCGCGAGGACCTGAACCCGCTGGACGAGGCCACCGGCATCCGACGCCTGACCGAGGAATTCGGCATGACCCATGCGGAAGCCGCCGAGGCCGTGGGCCGCTCGCGCGCCGCGATCACCAATGCGCTGCGGCTGCTCGAGCTTGCGCCCCCGGTGCAGGAGCTGTTGCGCGATGGCAAGCTCGACATGGGACACGCGCGGGCGCTGCTCGCACTGCCGGCGCTGCAGCAGATCGAGTTCGCGCGCGAGGCCGTCGCCAGGCAGCTCTCCGTGCGCCAGGTCGAGAGGCGGGTAGCGCACTTGTCAGCGCGCAGCACGGCGCGGGCGCGCGTGAGAGGCGACCGCGACGTGGCGCGGCTCGAGGAGGAACTGAGTGGGCAACTCGGCACCACCGTGAGCATACGGACCGGCGCGAAGCCGGGCAGCGGCAAGCTCGTGATTCATTATTCGAGCCTGGATCAGCTCGATGCGCTGCTGAACCGGCTCAGGCAAAAATAGGCCGCGAAATGGGGGCCTTGCTGCATTGCAGCAAATTGACCCTTATAGCGCTCGAAGGCTATACTACGCGGGCTTTGCTCGGGGCGGAGATCAAAAACGCCATGCTTCGCGACTTGAGCAAGCCGATTCGCACCGTTCTCCGTTGGCAAGTGATGGCCACCGCCGCATTGACGCTCGTTGCGGGAGCCCTGGCCGGCGGCCACGGCGCCCTCTCCGCGGCGTTGGGCGGCGCAGTGAGCATCTTCTCCGGGTTGGCGTCTGCGGTCGTGGCCTCGCTGGGCAGGGCGGAATCCGCAGAAGGGGCGCTGTTTGCCGTACTGAGGGCCGAAGCCGTAAAGATCGGCCTGATCGTAATCCTGCTCTGGCTCGTGCTGGCGACCTACAGGGACGTCGCCGTGCTCGTGTTCCTCGGCTCGTTCGCGGTGACAGTGGTGATTTTCGCAATGGCGTTCTTCGTGCGCGAGTATTGAGTAACAAGCATCCAGAAATGGCCGCCGGCACCGAACTCACCCCCGCCAGCTACATCCAGCATCATCTGACGTTCTTCGCGAGGCCCGTCGGTGAGGGGGGCTTCTGGACGCTGCACGTGGACTCGCTGGTGACTGCGTTCCTGCTCGGCGTCTTCGGCATCGGCTCCATCTGGTGGGTGGTGCGCGGCGCGACTTCCGGGGTCCCGGACAAGCGGCAGGCCTTCGTCGAGGTGCTGGTCGGCTTCGTCGACGATCAGGTGAAGGGCGTGTTCCAGCACGGCGACCGCAACAGGTTCATCGCGCCCGCCGCGCTCACGGTGGGCGTGTGGGTGATCCTGATGAACGCGATGGATTTCCTGCCGGTGGACATCGTGGCGGCGGCCCTCGGTTGGCTCGGGCTGCACGAATGGCGCCTCGTGCCCACGGCGGACGTCAACACGACCTTCGCGCTGTCGCTGTCAGTGCTGGTGCTGTCGATCTACTTCGCGATCGCCGTCAAGGGGCTGGGCGGCTGGATCCACGAACTGTTCTGCGCGCCGTTCGGCGCGCACCCGCTGTTGTGGCCAGCCAATTTTCTCTTCAACCTCGTCGAGTACATCTCGAAGCCACTGTCGCATTCGATGCGCCTGTTCGGCAACATGTACGCCGGCGAAATCCTGTTCCTGCTGCTGTGGATGTGGGCCGCCACCGGCCTGGTGGGCACCGCCTTCAGTGTCGTGCTCGGCTTTTTCTGGGCGGTTTTCCACATCCTGATCGTCGGGCTGCAGGCGTACATCTTCATGATGCTGACCATCGTCTATATCTCGATGGCGCACGAGCACCACTGACCGTTTTGCGCAACCGTCATTTCGCCCACGAAAGGAAAACACAATGGAAAAACTTCAGCTTCTGGCCATGGTCCAGGCCTATACCAGCATCGGCATCGGCCTCATGGTCGGTCTGGGCGCCGCGGGCGCGTGCATCGGGGTCGGTATCATGTGCAGCCGATTCCTGGAGGCGGCCGCGCGCCAGCCCGAGCTCACCAATTCGCTGCAGGCCAAGGTGTTCCTGCTGCTGGGCCTGATCGACGCGTCCTTCATCATCGGGCTCGGCATCGCGATGTTCTTTGCCTTCGCCAGCCCGCTGGCGACGCCATTCCGCTAGGAGTTTGTCGGACTGAGCTCCGATAAACTCCTTATGCAAAACCGCCTGCACGAAAATGGAGGCAAAAATGCAATGAAAACGTCATTTCAAGCCCGCTCGTCCGCCCTTTGGAGGCCCATAAGGGTCGTTATCCCGGGTTTCATTCGAAATCCGCAGGTGGTTTTGCTGTTAGCAGCCTGTCGGACACCTAAGTCCGACAGGCTGCTAGAGCGCCGGCCACCGACCGGCGCCCGCAAGGGGACGACATGAACATCAATCTCACGCTGATCGCACAAGCGCTCACGTTCGCGGCCTTCATCGGGTTCACCATCAAGTTCGTCTGGCCCTACTTGTTGCGCGCGATCGAGGAGCGCCAGAAAACGATCGCAGACGGGCTCGCTGCCGCCGAGCAGGGCAAGCGCTCGCTCGAAATCTCGACCCGGCAGGCCGCTGAGTCGGTCACGCAAGGGCGTGACCGGGCCGCCGGGATCATCGCGCAGGCCGAGAAGCGCGCCGCGCAGATGGTGGACGAGGCGCGCACCCAGGCGAAGGAGGCAGGCAACCGCGAGAAGGCGGCCGCGCAAGCCGAGATCGAGCAACAGGTTTCGCGCGCGCGGGAGGCGCTGCGCGAGCAGGTTGCCACGCTGGCGGTG
>JBGQGU010000230.1:0-5597 GCA_041497655.1 Gammaproteobacteria bacterium | reverse complement strand
TCCACCAGCTTGTCCGTGACTTCGTAGGCGCTCATCTCGGGCTTGAGGTCGTAGGTCGCGACACGGGGAGAGGGCACGAGGACGCGTTCTTCGCCAGGGTACGGCGTTTCCACGCCGCCGTTGAAGAAGTAGGTCACGTGCGCGTATTTCTCGGTCTCGGCGATGCGCAACTGCTTCACGCCTTGCGCCGCGATGTACTCGCCGAAGCCGTAAGCAACGCTCTGCGCCGGAAACGCCGCCGGGATGTGAGCGTAGTCCTCGCCGTAGCTCGTGAGCGTGCAGAAGCAGCCCAACTGCGGGACGCGCTCGCGCGCGAAGCCCTTGAAACCGGGATCGGTCAGCGCGCGCGTCAGCTCGCGCGCGCGGTCCGCCCGGAAATTCATGAAGACGACCGCGTCCCCGTCCTCCATCCGCGCACCGGCGGCGCCGATCGCGGTGGCCTGGACAAATTCATCGGACTCCCCGCGCGCGTAGGCGGCGCGCAGGCCTTCGACCGCGGTCCCCGCGCGCTGCGCCGCTTTTCCCTGGGTAAGGAGCTCGTAGGCCGGCTGCACGCGCTCCCAGCGGCTGTCGCGGTCCATCGCGTAGTAGCGGCCGCAGATCGAGGCGATGCGGCCGGCCTTCAGCTCCGCGCACAGCCCCTCCAGCGCGAGGAGCGACGCCTCGGCGCTCTTGGGCGGCGTGTCGCGCCCGTCGAGAAAAGCGTGCACCTGCACATTCTTCACGCCGGCGCGCGCCGCCATCCCGAGCATGGCGTGTACTTGCGATTCGTGGCTGTGCACGCCGCCGGGGGAGAGCAGGGCGAGAAGGTGCAGCGAGCGCCCGGCGCCGCGTGCGGTCTCGAGCGCCTTGACCAGTACGGGGTTGCGCTGGAACTCGCCGGTCTCGATCGCGTTCTCGATCCGGGTGTAATCCTGGTAGACGACGCGCCCGGCGCCGATGTTCATGTGCCCGACCTCGGAATTCCCCATCTGGTTCTGCGGCAGCCCCACCCATTTCTCCGAGGCGTCGATGGTGGTGTGGGGACAGGTCTGCCACAGGAAGTTCCAGTGCGGCTTGCGCGCCTGGCAGATGGCGTTGTACTCGCATTCCTCGCGGTGCCCGAAACCGTCCAGTATGATCAGCAGGACCGGGGTGACTTTCATGATGTTATTAGCTTCCTGACGCGCTGATTGCTTGATGGCGATTTTAGACCAATCCGACCGACCCAACTTCCTGCGCGCCAGCGTGCTGCTGATCGGCCTGGCGTGGACGCTGCCGTTCCTGCAGCCCTGGCACCGCTTTCCCCTCACCGCTTTCTACAGCGAGTGGCTCGCGTTTGCTCTGGGACTTGCTGCGGCGCTTGCCCTGCTGCACAGGAAATCCTGGCAGGATGCCGCGCCGCCGGTGGTGGCGATCGCGCCGGTCGGATTGATCGTGGTGCTTGGTTTGCAAGCGGCGCTCGGGTGCATGCCGTACGCGGAGCAGGCATTGACCGCGACGCTGTATCTCCTCTGGGCATCGTTGCTGATGGTGCTGGCCCAGGTCATCAGGCGCGAGCTTGGTATGACGGCCGTCGCGACGACCCTTGCGTGGTTCCTGATCACGGGCGGCGCCATCAGCGCGCTGGTCGGCCTGCTGCAGCATTTCGAGGTTTCCACACCGTTCGATTCCCTGGTCGGTCGCAAAGCCGCGCTGCAGGTATACGGCAACCTCGGTCAGCCCAACCATTTCGCGGCCTACTTGACCCTGGCGCTCGCTTCCACCGCCTATTTATTCAGCTGCCGCCGCCTGCACGGGGCGCTGGCCGCGGGATGCGCCGGGCTCTTCCTGCTGCTGCTGGCCGTGGCTGGATCGCGCAGCACCTGGCTTTATCTCGGCGCACTCATCGTGCTCGCCTTGCTGCTACATCGCTTGCGACGCGACGACGGTAGCCGCAGGATCGTGGTCTTTGCCTGCTGGCTCCTGCCTGGTTTCATCTCCACGCAGTGGCTGGTGACGCTGCCGTTCATGGCGCCGCCTGGAGGCGAGCTGGTGACATCCGCCGAGCGCCTGTTCCAGATGGCGAGCGGAATCGCGCCGCGACTGCAGTTGGGGAGCGAGGCGTGGGAAATGTTCCTGTCCGCACCGTTTCTCGGCGCCGGTCTTGGGCAGTTCGCGTGGCATCACTTTTTGCACCAGGCGGCGACGGGAGCTACGGCGGCGCCCGGCGTCTTCAACCACAGTCACAATCTAGTGATGCAACTTCTGGCCGAGACCGGGGCCCTCGGCGCATCAGTCATCGTTGGGGCGGTGTTGCTCTGGCTTGCGGACCTGAGGCGCGCGAGGTTCGGTCTGGAAGCATGGTGGCTGCTCGCATTGCTCTGCGTCATCGGCATCCACAGCCTGCTCGAATTTCCCCTGTGGTACGCGTATTTTCTCGGCATGGCCGCGCTGCTGCTGGGGCTCGGCGCGGAGCGCGTGTTCGTGCTGCGGCTGGCGCGCGCGGGCCACGCGGTGGTCGGGCTCGGCATCATCGCCGGGTGGCTAAACCTGATCGGCGTGCTGTCCCCCTATCGCGAGTTCGAGCGGTTGGTATTCAGCTCTGAGCAGCGGAGCCCGCCGGCGGCCGAGGAGCAGGACTTCGGCCGGGCGCTCGGCAACATGTATCGCGAGCTACTGCTGGTTCCCTATGTCGAGCTGGCGGTCGCGTACGCCATCACCCCGAGCAAGGAGAAATTGACCGAGAAGCTCGAGCTCACCACGCGCGCCATGCACTTTGCGCCGGTTGCCGTCGTGGTCTACCGCCAGGCGTTGCTGCTGGCGCTGGCGGGGAGAGCCGAAGCCGCGCGCGAGCAGTTTGAACGGGCGCTGCGCGTGTATCCCGAAGAGCGCGCGGCAGTCGTTGCGGAACTCGAAAACCTCGCGCGGCGCTATCCCGTTGAGCTGACTCCTCTGCTAGAATTGGCCACTTCAAATTTCGCTGAAGGGCGCGTGTCGCGGTAAGGAAAGTAACGCGCCCGGATGCAAGAGGATTCAGGTTGGAGTCATTCCTGCTTTTTCTCCAGAAAAGCCCGTTCAACATGCTGCTGTTCGGGCTGGCGGTGGCGTCGGGGGTGATGCTGTTGTGGCCTCTCGTTTCGCGGCCGTTCCGGATGTCGCACGAGGTGGGTGCCATCGAGGCGGTGCAACTCATCAACCGCCGCGACGCGCTGGTGCTCGACGTGCGCGACACCGGTGACTATGCCGCCGGTCATATCGCCCACGCCAAGCACATCCCCGAGGCACAGCTCGCCGACCGCATCAAGGAGCTCGAGAAGTACCGATCGCGCCCGATCGTCGTCAGTTGCCGAACCGGCTCGCGGGCGCAGTCGGTGAGCGGCATGCTCCGCAAAAAGGGGTTCACCGAGGCCTTCGCGCTGCGCGGCGGCATTGCGGCGTGGCAGCAGGCGAGCCTGCCGCTGGAAAAGGGCTAAGAGCCTCTGAAGATCACGATGTACAGCACGGGAGTTTGCCCGTTCTGCCAGAGGGCCGAGCGGCTGCTGCGTTCCAAGGGAATCGCCGCGATCGACAAGATCCGCGTGGACCTGGAGCCGGAGCGGCGGGTCGAGATGATGGAAAAGACCGGGCGCCGCACCGTGCCCCAGATCTACATCGGGGAAACGCACGTCGGCGGCTTCGAGGAGCTGGTTGCGCTCGACCGCGCCGGCAGGCTGGACGGGCTGCTGCGCGGCGAGACGCCCGCAATCTGAAGGGGCCAGCACCATGAGCGAGCAACAGCCAATCTTCAACGTCGACCGGATCTACCTGAAGGATCTGTCGCTCGAGATCCCGAACGCGCCCCAGGTCTACGCCGAGCGCGAGTCGCCCAAGATCGACATCAACCTCCACAACGAGGTGCGGGCCCTCGACGCCGGGGTCTATGAAGTCGTGCTGACTGCCACCGTGACCGCGAAGCTGAAGGACAAGACCGCGTTCCTGGTGGAGGTGGCGCAGGCCGGGGTCTTCCAGATCCGCAACGTTCCGGAGCAGGAGCTCGACGCGGTGCTCGGCGTCACCTGCGGCAACATCCTGTTCCCGTACTTGCGGGAGAGCATCTCCAACGTGGTGATCCGCGGCGGATTCCCGCCATTTTTCCTGAACCACTTGAGTTTCGAGGCGCTTTACCAGCAGCGCCTGCAGCAACAGCGGCAGGCCGGCGCGCCGCCTGCGGCCTCGTAACAAAGACTGGAAGCGGTTTCAACAACCCATACAGCCACCGATGCCTGTCCTGAGCTTGTCGAAGGGGACGCCGATAACATCAAGAACGAAGAACACTGGAACCACAGATGAACACAGATGAACACAGATAATTCAAACCCAAGGACGTGGTTGGCAGAGGCTTTCATCCGTGTTTATCTGTGGTCGATTCTTGCAGTTGATATTTATGGGTGTTTATCTGCGGCTGAGTTCTGTTCTCGACTTGATTGTTGAGATCGGATCTGGTGACCAGTGACCGGGAAAAATCCTCAGTCAGTTGCGGCGACGTGTTTCACACTTGCCATGGCCGCCGCCGGTCTCGGTTGGGCGGGCGCCGGCGCCGCGGCCGAGTTCCGCTCGGTGGCGGAGAATGCCGCGGTGCTCTACGACGCGCCCTCAGCCAAGGCGAAGAAGCTCTACGTGGTGAGCCACGGCTACCCGGTCGAAGTCCTGGTCGTGGTGGAAGGCTGGAGCAAGGTGCGTGACGCCGCCGGTGAGTTGACCTGGATCGAAAGCAAGCAGCTCTCCGACAAGCGTACCGTCGTGGTCAGGATGCCGCTGGCGCAGGTGCGTGAAGCAGCCGACGACAACGCGCCGGTCGCGTTCCAGGCCCAGCAAAACGTGCTGCTCGAGCTGCTGGAGGTGGCGAGCGGCGGCTGGCTGCGGGTCCGGCACCGCGACGG
The DNA here is from genome assembly GCA_041497655.1 of Gammaproteobacteria bacterium. Taxonomy (GTDB): domain Bacteria; phylum Pseudomonadota; class Gammaproteobacteria; order Burkholderiales; family SG8-41; genus SG8-41. The sequence goes on along the minus strand of JBGQGU010000230.1, from coordinate 717 downwards.
CCAGTCCGGCTACGTCCGCGTGGGGCAGGTGTGGGGCGCCTGAACCCGAGTGCTGAGTGCAGAGTGCTGAGTTCAATGTGCGGATCAGCATTGAATCTGGGGCCCTCGTTTCGGACTCGGCACTCAGGACTCAGCACTTAGCACTGAGATGAGAATCGCGGTATTAGGTGCCGGCGCCTGGGGCACGTCGATCAGCATCAACTTGTGTGCGCGCCACGAGGTGCGTCTCTGGGCCCGCGATGCAGCCCATGTTGCAGCGCTGCGCGCGGGCCGGGTCAACCTGCGCTATCTACCCGGCTTCAATCTGCCGCCGGCGCTCATACTGGAGGATGACCTGGCGCACGCGCTCGACGGCGCGGAACTGATGCTGATCGCGGTGACGACCAACGGTCTGCGGGCCACGCTGCGCGCGGTGCGCGCGACGGCCCGCGGTGCGCCCCTCGTCTGGCTCTGCAAGGGTTTCGAGAGCGGGCAGGCCAAGCTGCCGCACCAGATCTGCGCCGAGGAGCTTCCGGACAGCGTGCCGCGTGCTGTCCTCTCCGGGCCGAGTTTCGCGGAAGAAGTCGCGCGGGGACTGCCTGCCGCGCTCACGCTGGCTTCGCGCGATTTCGGCTTCGCGCGCAATGCTGCCCGCGCCCTGCACGGCGCGACGCTGCGCGTCTACCTGAGCGAGGACGTTGCCGGAGTGGAAGCGGCGGGAGCGGTGAAAAACGTGAT
>JBGQGU010000229.1:0-5613 GCA_041497655.1 Gammaproteobacteria bacterium | reverse complement strand
TGCCATTCGCCCCGTACAAGCGGCTGCTGGAGATCTTCCGCATGCTGGAAGGCCAGGACGAGGTCGCGCTCGGTTACGTGTCGGGCAGCTATCTCGCGGATCTCATCACGTGGTACCACCTGAGCTGGATCGGCGAGAGCGAGCGGCGGAACCGGCCGCTGCTCGCCGAGCTCATGAGCAAGGGACAGGGATACACGCACGCGGACCGGGTGCAGCTGCTGGCGTTGATCGGGAAGCTGATCGAGGGCATCATCCCGCGCTACCGCGCGCTCGCGAAAGCGGGGCGGATCGAGCTTTCGACCACGCCGTACGCGCACCCGCTGGCGCCGCTGCTCATCGACTTCGCGGTCGCGCGGGAAAGCCGGCAGGACATCGAGCTGCCGCGCTCGCCGTGCTATCCCGGAGGGCGTTCCCGGGTCACGGCTCAGCTGCGGCACGCGCTCGACAGCCACGCCGCGCGTTTCGGCGCCGCGGCGGGCGTGTGGCCGGCCGAGGGCGCCCTCTCGGCCGCGTTCCTCCAGCTGCTGGCGCAACAGGGGTCCCGCTGGACGGGCTGCAGCGAGAGCGTCCTCGCCAACAGCCTGCTCGCCGAGGGCAGGACCGAAAAGCGCGAGCGCTATCTCTACCGCCCGTACCGGGTCGCGGGCGCGGACGGGATCACGGTGTTATTCCGCGACGAGCGCCTTTCGGACCTGATCGGCTTCGAGTACGCCAAGTGGCACGGCCGGGACGCGGCGCGGGATTTCGTGGCGCGGCTCGAGGCGATCCGCCGCGAGACGCCGCCGGAAGAGACGCCGCTCGTCACGGTCGTGCTCGACGGCGAGAACGCCTGGGAGTACTACCCGTACAACGCCTACCACTTTTTCGAGGATCTCTACGGCGCCCTCGAAAACCACCCCGCGATCCGGACCGTGACGCCGAGCACGTACCTGGCGCAGAACGCGGCACCCGCGGCGGAGCTGCGCCGGTTGGTCGCGGGCAGCTGGGTCCACGGTACATTTTCGACCTGGATCGGAAACGCCGATAAGAACCGCGCCTGGGACCTGCTGTGCGAGGCGAAACAAAGCTACGACCTGGTGATGTCGAGCGAGCGCCTGAATGCGGAGGAGCGCGCCCGGGCGGAAGCGCGGCTCGAAGTGTGCGAGGCTTCGGACTGGTTCTGGTGGCTGGGCGACGACAATCCGGCGCGGTCGGTGGCGAGCTTCGACCGCCTGTTCCGCTCCAATCTCGCCAACCTCTACGCCGACCTCAAGCTACCGGTGCCCGCCTACCTCCGCGAAGCACTGAGCCGCGGCGGCGGCGAGCGGGAACTGGGCGGAACCATGCGCAGGGCCCGCTAGCGCGCACACCGGGTCATGGCGCTCGCACTGCTATTCGGCGCGCACGGCCACCAGCCGGTGGGCAATTTCCCATCGGTGCTCGAAACCGCGCACGAGCGCTGCTACCGGCCCTTCCTGCGCACGCTCTACCGGTTTCCCGGGTTCCGCTTCAGCCTGCATTTCTCCGGCTGCCTCCTCGACTACCTGCTCGAGCGCCACGCCAACGACATGGCGCTGCTGAACGAGATGGTGGACCGCGGCCAAGTCGAGCTGTTCGGCGGCGGCGACTGCGAGCCGGTGCTCGCCGCGATACCGGAGCGGGACCGGATCGGGCAGATACTCGCGCTTTCGGAGAAGCTCGAGCGGCGCTTCGGCTGCCGGCCCACCGGCGCCTGGCTCACCGAGCGCGTGTGGGAGTCCACCGTGGTGCCCGCGCTCGCCGACTGCGGCATCCGTTATGTGACGGTGGACGACTATCATTTCCTGTGCGCCGGCAAGGACGCCGGCGATCTCGACGGCTTTCACACCACCGAGGAAAACGGACGGCGCCTGGACATCTTTCCGATCTCGGAGGCGCTGCGCTACCGCCTGCCGTTCTCTCCCGCGGCTGACGCCGTGGCCTACCTCGAGCAGCTCGCCGCAGCGGGGCGCGCGGCGGCGATCTACTTCGACGACATCGAGAAATTCGGCACCTGGCCGGAGACCTGGGACTGGGTGTACGGCAAGCGCTGGCTCGAGGATTTCGTGACCGGCGTGCTCGACTCCGGCAAGCTCCGACCGGCGACCTACCGCGAGTTTCACGCGGAACGCGCCACGCGCGGCGTGATTTATCTCCCCACCACCTCCTACATCGAGATGAACGAGTGGGCGCTGCCCGCGTCCGCGGCCGGGATCTACGCGGGACTGGTCGACCACGAAAAAGCCGCGGGCCGCTTCGATCGTTCCAAGGCCTTCTTGCGCGGCGGCATCTGGCGCAACTTCTTCACGCGCTATCCGGAATCCAACTGGATGCACAAGCGCGTGCTGGCCGCGTCGCAGCGGCTCGCCGGCCTCGCTCCGGAGCGGCGCACGCCGGAGATGACCCTGGCGCTCTACCGGGCGCAGGGCAACGACGCGTACTGGCACGGCCTGTTCGGCGGGATTTACCTGCCGCATCTGCGCCGTGCGGTCTACCGCAACCTGCTCGAGCTGGAAGCGGCGCTCGACGCGGTCTCTCCGCGCACGCCGTGCACGCGGCTTGATCTCGACTACGACGGGAACGACGAGGTCTTCCTCACCAATGGCGAGCTCCAGGCGGTCGCGCGGCTTGACGGCCGCGCCGCGCTGATCGAGCTCGACAGCTACGCGCTGCGGCAAAACTTCGGCGACACCCTGCGCCGCACGCGCGAGCACTACCATCGAAGGGTGCGGGAAGGCCGGTCCGAATCGCCGTCGGGCGGCGGCATCGCCTCCGCGCACGACCGCGTGAACTTCAAGCACGAAATCGGCGCCGCGGAGCTGGCGCCGGATCCGCACGGGCGCGGCCTGTTCCTGGATCGCTGGAGCGCCGGGTCGGCGCAAGCATCCGGGCTGCGCGACTATCAGCTCGTTTCCGCCGATCCCGCGCTCCTTGCGCTGGTGTTTCGCGCCGGGCTCGACGGCGGAAGCATCGAGAAACGCTGCGCGCTGGAGGGCTCGCGCCTGACTGTCTGCTACCGCCTGCGTGGCCTGCCGGCGGGGACGCTGCAGACCGGGTTCGACGTCGCGCTTCCGAGTTGCGACGGCGTCGGCGGGCGCTACATCCTCGTTGACGGCTCGATCCCGTGCGGATTCGGAGAGCTTCTGGAACAGGACGCCGTCGCCACGATCACGCTCGATGATCGCGCGCTCGGGGGCGGCATCCGGCTGACGATCAGTCCGCCCGCCGCGCTCCGCGCGCAGCCGCACCACACGATATCGCAGTCGGAGGAAGGATTCGAGCGCATCATGCAGGCCGCGGCGATCGCACTCGCATGGCCGGTGCAAGCGGGCGGAGGCGAATTCACCGTGACGCTGGAGATCTATCGCGATTAGCAGTGTGTCGGACTTTGGGTTCCACACCGGGTTTCGCGGGCCGACCGTATCACGTTCTGCGATGCCGGTGGGCGACACACTGCCGAATAATAAATAGCCCATTTCAGCCTGTCGGCTCCGCACTACCCAAGAGCGATGACCCATGCATTCACACCGACCGTTGATCACACCAAGTCCGACAGGCTGCTAAAATGAATTCGGGGCGATGACGCGCGACGCCGCGGCCGGGAACAAACTGGGGAATCGAGCATGACCGGAACCACCTATCAGATCGAAGTCAACCCCAGGTTGCCGGAGCAGCTCGGCCGGCTGGAGGAGCTCGCCAACGACCTCTGGTACAGCTGGGACCGCCCCACACGCTCGCTGTTCTCGCACCTGCACCCGGCGCTGTGGCACGCGGTCGGGCACAGCCCGAAGGCGCTGCTCAAGCGGGTGGATCAGAAGCGCCTGCTGAGCGCCGCCGACGATCCGGTCTTTCTCGCCACCTATAACCGCGTCCTGTCGATCTACGACACTTATCAAAGCAACCGGCGCGGCACGCACGAGGGCCTCGCCCCGGATGACCTGATCGCCTATTTCTGCGCCGAGTTCGGGTTCCACGAGAGCTTTCCCATCTATTCCGGCGGCCTCGGCATCCTGGCCGGCGACCACTGCAAGGCGGCGAGCGACGTGCGCCTGCCGTTCATCGGCGTTGGACTCCTCTACCGGCAGGGCTACTTCCACCAGACGATAGACGGGGACGGCAACCAGCAGGCCACCTACACCGACTCCGACTTCGAGGACCTGCCCATCACGACCGTCATGCGGAACAGCGGCGGCGCGCTGCAGGTCACGGTCGACCTTCCCGGACGCGCCGTGCTGGTGAAGGTCTGGCAGGCGCGCGCCGGCCATGTGACGCTGTACCTGCTCGACACCGACCTCGAGCAGAACAAGCCGCACGATCGCGACATCGCGCACCGGCTCTACGGCGGCGACCGCACGACCCGGATCGAGCAGGAGATCGTGCTGGGAATCGGCGGGGTGCGGGCGCTGCTGGAATTGGGCCTCAAGCCTACGGTATGGCACATCAACGAAGGCCACGCCGCGTTCCTGGTGCTGGAACGCATCCGGGGCTTGACGCGGCAGGGGCTCGATTTCGCCGGGGCGCTGGAAGCCGTGGCGTCCAACACGGTGTTCACCACGCACACCGCCGTGCCGGCGGGGCACGATTATTTCGCCGCCGACATGATCAAGCAATACTTCGAGGGCTGCTGCAAAGACCTCAAGTTCACCACCGCCGAGCTGCTCAGGCTCGGGCAAGCCAGCGAAAACAGCGAGTTCAACATGACCGCGCTGGCGGTGCGCGGCTCGCGCTTCCAGAACGGCGTCAGCCGAATTCACGGCGGCGTCTCCTCGCGCATCTGCGCCCCGCTCTGGCCGCAAATCGAGCCCGAGGAAAACCCGGTCGGCTACGTGACCAATGGGGTGCACGTGCCGACGTTCCTCGCCACCGACTGGCACGATTTGTTCGACCGCTACCTCGGCCACGGCTGGAGCCAGCGCTTGACCGACCCCGCCTGCTGGGCGGGGGTCCATTCGATCCCCGACCACCTGTTCTGGAGCATGCGCCAGTCCCTGAAGTCCCAGCTGCTGTACCTGGTGCGCCACCGCATCGCCGAGCAGAACACGCGCATCCACGGCTCCGAGGCGCACCTCGACCGCCTGCTGAGGCTCGCCGATCCCGATAATCCCAACGTGCTGACCATCGGTTTCGCGCGCCGCTTCGCCACCTACAAGCGCTCCACGCTGCTGTTCCACGACCTGAAATGGCTGCAGGAGATCATTTCCGACCGGCAGCAGCCGGTGCTGTTCATCTTCGCCGGCAAAGCTCACCCCGCCGACCAGCCGGCGATGGACCTCATCCGGCGCATGGCCGAGGTCGCGCACCGGCCGGAGTTCGAGGGGCGCATCCTGCTGGTGGAAGGCTACGACCTTCAGCTCGCGCGCCGGCTGGTATCGGGCGTGGACGTCTGGCTCAACAATCCGGTCTACCCGATGGAGGCCTCCGGCACCTCCGGCATGAAGGCGGCGATGAACGGCGTGATCAATCTCTCCGTGCTCGACGGCTGGTGGGAGGAAGCCTACGACGGCAAGAACGGGTGGGCGATCAAACCGGCGACCGGCTCGCCCGACGAGGGGCGGCGCGACCACGACGAGGCGCGCACCCTGTACGAGCTGCTGCAGGATTGCGTGGTTCCGCTCT
>JBGQGU010000228.1:0-5615 GCA_041497655.1 Gammaproteobacteria bacterium | reverse complement strand
GGATGAGGGATAAGACAAGCACCAAATGCCAAGCACCAAATTACAAACAAGCACCAAATCTCAAGCACTAAGCACCAAACGTTTGGAGTGTGGAATTTGAGTTTTGTTTGTGATTTGGAGTTTGTGATTTGGAGTTTGAGATTTATGAGGGATGAGGGATGAGGGATGAGGTAAACCAGGCACTCGTCACTCGTCGCGCTTTTGCAGCGCGAGGCGGCGCGCTGCTGACCGCCGCCTGCCTCGCGGCGCTCATGAGCGGGTGCGCGAACGTGAGCTACTACTTCCAGTCGGTGAGTGGGCAGCTCGATGTCTGGCGGCGGGAGCGACCGATCGAGGATGTGATTGCCGATCCGGCGGCGGCACAGGTGCTCAAGGACAGGCTCGCGCGGGTGCTGGAAATCCGGGCGTTCGCGAGCCGCGAGCTGGGGCTCCCCGACAACGCCAGCTATCGCCGCTACGCCGACCTCGGGCGTCCGTTCGTGGTGTGGAACGTGTTCGCGGCGCCGGAGTTCTCGGTGCAACCGCTGCAATCGTGCTTCCTGTTTGCAGGTTGCGTGACTTACCGCGGCTACTTCGCGAGGGAGGATGCGGAGCGGTTTTCCGCGGGGCTCGCGGAGCAGGGGTACGACATCTACATCGGCGGCGTGCCCGCCTACTCGACGCTGGGCTATTTCGCCGATCCCGTGCTCAACACCTTCATCCATTACCCGGAAGCCGAAATCGCGCGTCTGATCTTCCACGAGCTGGCGCACCAGGTCGCCTACGTGCGCGATGACACCGTGTTCAACGAGTCCTTCGCGGTGGCAGTGGAGCAGGAAGGCGTGCGTCGCTGGCTGGCGCATGGCGGAGACGCGACGCAGCGGAAGCAGTTCGAGCAGGGCCGGCGCATCCGCGCGGAATTAGCGAGCCTGGTACAGAAGCACCGCGAGCGGCTCGACGCGCTCTACCGCACCCGGCTCGCGCCGGACGCGATGCGCAGCCGCAAGCGCGAGATCCTCGCCGAATTCGAGGCCGAGTACCGGTCGCTCCAGGCGGAGTGGGGCGGATACTCGGGGCACGACCGCTGGGTCGCCGGCAAGCCCAACAACGCGCAACTGGCATCGTTCGTGGCCTACTTGCAGCTGGTGACGGTGTTCGAGACGCTGCTCGCGCGCGAGGGCGGCAGCCTTGCGCGCCTTTACACGGCGGTGAAGGAGCTTGCGGCGCTGCCCAAGGAAGAGCGGGATTCGCGAATGCGCGCTCTCGCTCCCCAGCTGACCGGTATATAATCCTCACGTTTTCTCCGGAGAAAACGATCATGAGATTGACCAGCAGATCCTTCGTCAACAACAAGAAGATCCCGGCCGAGTTCGCGTTTTGCGCGCCGGACCCCAAGTCGCACGTGACGCTCTCGAAGAACCTCAACCCACACCTGCACTGGCAGGACGTACCGTCTAACACCAAGTCCCTCACGCTGATCTGCCATGATCCCGATGTGCCCAGCAAACCCGACGACGTGAACAAGGAAGGCCGCACCATTTCCGCGCAGCTGCCGCGAGTGGAGTTTTTTCATTGGGTGCTGGTGGACCTGCCGGCGACGACGCTGCAGATCAGGCCGGGCGAGTTCGCGAGCGGCGTCAAGCCGCGCGGCAAGCCCGGGCCGGAAAGCCTGTACGGCTCGCGCCAGGGCCTGAACGACTACACCACGTGGTTCGCCTCGGACAAGGAGATGGCGGGAAACTATTACGGCTACGACGGGCCGTGCCCGCCGTGGAACGACACCATTCCCCACCATTATGTATTTACCCTCTACGCGCTCGATTTCGCCCGCTGCCCCGTGGCCGGTGCTTTCAAGGGCCCGGAGGTGCTGGCGGCGATCCGCGGCCACGTCATAGCGCAGGCGGCGATCACCGGCGTCTACACGCTCAATCCCAACCTCAAGATTTGAGAATCGTGACCGGCGACTCGTGACTGGCAGCGTCAATGAATGCCGAGAGGGCCGGCCGCACAGCCGGCCTTTTTTGTTTCTGAAAGCATCAGCCACAGAGAACACAGAGATTACAGAGGGAGCAAAACCGTTCGAAGACCCGATTCAAACCACAGATGAACACGGATGAACACGGATCGCGGCTAATGGTTCTGCGTCGTGAAGCGACAGACGGTTATTGACCTCGAGCGGCGGCGCGCCAACCTGCCGCGCCCGAACTACCCGGAAGAGCTGCCGGTGGTTGCCCGGCGCGAGGAGATCGCGCGCGCTGTCTCCGCGCACCCGGTCGTGATCGTGTGCGGCGAGACCGGCTCGGGCAAGACCACGCAGCTGCCCAAGATCCTCCTCGAGCTGGGCCGGGGCGTCGCGGGCATGATCGGCCACACGCAGCCGCGGCGCATCGCGGCGCGCTCCGTCGCCGCGCGCATCGCCTCGGAGCTTGCGAGCCCGCTCGGCCATGCCGTCGGCTACAAGGTGCGCTTCTCGGACCGCGTCTCGCCCGACACCTACATCAAGGTGATGACCGACGGCATCCTGCTCGCCGAGACCCAGGGCGACCGGATGCTCCGCGCCTACGACACGCTCATCCTCGACGAGGCGCACGAGCGCAGCCTCAACATCGACTTCCTGCTGGGTTACGTGAAAGAGCTGCTGGCGCGGCGCCCCGACCTCAAGCTCATCGTCACCTCCGCGACGATTGATGCGGAGCGCTTCTCGCGGCACTTCGGCGGCGCTCCCGTGATCGAGGTGTCGGGACGGCTGCACCCGGTCGAGGTGCGCTACCGCCCGCTGCGCTCCTCCCTCACCCCCGCCCCTCTCCCGAGCGGAGAGGGGAGCTTCGAGCCTTCCCTTCACCCCGGCCGGGGCAAGGGAAGGGAAGCATGGATGGATGATGAGCGGGACCTGTTCGACGGCATGCTCGATGCGCTGGACGAGCTGGCGCGCGAGCCGGGCGGCGGCGACGTCCTGGTGTTCCTGCCCGGCGAGCGCGAGATCCGCGAGGCTACGGACGCGTTGCGCGGGCACCATCCCGGCGGCGTGGAAATACTTCCGCTCTACGCCCGGCTCTCCTTCGAGGAACAGCAGCGCGTGTTCCGCACGGGCGGCGCGCGCCGCATCGTGCTCGCGACCAACGTCGCCGAAACCTCTCTCACCGTCCCCGGCGTCCGCTACGTGGTGGACACGGGGCTCGCGCGAATCAGTCGGTACAGCACTCGCAACAAGGTCGAGCAGCTGAGGATCGAGCCGGTGTCGCAGGCTTCCGCGAACCAGCGCGCCGGGCGCTGCGGCCGGGTGGCAGCGGGCGTGTGCATCCGGCTCTACGCCGAGGAGGATTACCGCGCCCGCCCGCAATATACCGACCCCGAGATCCTGCGCTCTTCGCTGGCGGGGGTCATCCTGCGCATGAAGGCGCTGGGGCTTCCCGACGTCGAGCGCTTTCCCTTCCTGGATCCCCCGGCACCGCGCATGATCGCGGACGGCTACCAGCTGCTCGCCGAGCTGGGGGCGGTGGATGAAGCCAACGAGCTGACCGGGATGGGGCGGCGGCTCGCGCGCTTTCCCATCGACCCGCGCGTCGCGCGCATGATCCTCGCCGGCGGGCACGAGCAGTGTCTCGCCGAGATCCTGATCATCGCGGCGGCGCTGGAAGTGGGCGACCCGCGCGAGCGCCCGTTCGAGCGCGCCGAGGCGGCGGACAAGGCCCACGAGCGGTTCCACGACGAGCAGTCGGACTTTCTTGCGCTGCTCAAGCTGTGGGACCATTTCCAGGACGCCGTCGAGCACCGCAAGTCGAACCGCAAGTTGGCGCAGGAATTGCACGGACAGTTCCTGTCGCAGCGCAGGCTGCGCGAGTGGCGCGACGTGCACCGCCAGCTCGCCGCGCTGGCGGGCGAGATGGGCCTGCGCGTCAACCAGCAGCCCGCGACCCGCGAGCAGTTGCACCGCGCGCTCATCGCCGGGCTGCTCGGCAATATCGGCTGCAAGGGCGAGGAGGCGGGCGAATACCTCGGCGCGCGCGGCATCCGCTTCGCGATCTTCCCCGGGTCGGGGCTGCGCAGGAAGCAGCCGAAGTGGGTGGTGGCTGCGGAGCTCGTCGAGACCACCCGGCTTTACGCTCGCTGTGCTGCCCGCATCGAGCCCGAATGGGTGGAAGCCGCCGCCGGCGACCTCGTGAAGAAGCACTATTTCGACCCTCACTGGGAGAAGGAGCGCGCCCTGGTTTCCGCCTACGAGCGGGTGACCCTCTACGGGTTGACGCTGGTGCCGCGGCGGCCCGTGCATTACGGCCCGATCAACCCGAAGGAGGCGCGCGAGGTGTTCCTACGCGGCGCGCTGGTGGCGGGCGAGTTCGACACCCGCGCGCCGTTCCTTGAGCACAACCGGGGCCTGCTGAAAGAGATCGAGGCGCTCGAGCACAAGGCGCGCCGAAGGGACGTGCTGGTGAACGAAGAGGCGATCTACGCCTTCTACGACGGCGTGGTGCCGGAGGGCATCGTCAACGGCGCGGGTTTCGAGAAGTGGCGGGCGGAGGCGGAACGGGCGAACCCGCGGCTCCTCTACATGATGCGCGAGTACCTCATGCGCCACACGGCGGCCGGCATCACCGAGGCCCAATTCCCCGACCGCATCGAGGCGGGCGGCGCCGGGCTGAAGCTCGCGTACCGCTTCGAACCGGGGCATCCGCTCGACGGGGTGACGTTGACGGTGCCGCTGCACCTGCTCAACCAGCTCGAGGCGGAGCCGTTCGAATGGTTGGTGCCGGGGCTCATACGGGAGAAGATCGCGCAGCTCTTCAAGGCGCTGCCGAAGCAATTGCGGCGTCAGCTCGTTCCCGTGCCGCAGCACGTCACCGCGTTCCTGACGGAATGCGAGGAACGAGAAACGAGTAACGAGAAACGGGAAGCGCTGGCAAGTGCGTTAGCACGTTACGTCCAGCGTGCGGCTGGGGAGCCCATATCCCCCGATTCATGGGAACACGCGGACGTGCCAGCGCACTTATTGATGAATTTCCGCGTGGCGGACGAGGCCGGGCGCGAACTCGCGGCGGGGCGCGACCTCGCTGCGCTCAAAGCGCAACTGGGCCAGGCCGCACAGCTGACTTTTGCGGACGCCGGGACGGGCATCGAGAAGAGCGGCATCCGCGCCTGGGACTTCGGCGAGCTGCCGGCGCAGATCGCGTTTACGCGCGGCGGGCGCCAGCTCACCGGCTATCCGGCCCTCGTGGACGAGGGCGAAAGCGTTGCCATCCGCCTTTTCGACACGCGCGCACCGGCGGACGCGGCGATGCGCGGAGGGGTGCGGCGCCTGATGCGGCTCGCGCTCAAGGAGCAGATGAAGCAGCTCGACAGGAGCCTGCCCGGGCTCACGCCGGCGGCGCTCATCTTGCGCGAGCTCGCGCCGGCCGACGACTGGAAAGAGGACCTCGTTACCGCCATTGCCGACCGCGCCTTCATTGGCGAGGACGACACACCGCGCGGGGCGAATGCGTTCGAGGCGCTCAAGCAGCGGGCGCGAACGCGGCTCCCGGCGGTGCGCGAGGCAGCCTGCCGGCTGTTCGGTTTCATTGCAGAGGAGTACCAGCGAGCGCAGCAGAAGCACGCCGCCGCAAAGTCGATTCCGCAACCCGCGGCGGATGTTCGCGCCCAGC
>JBGQGU010000227.1:0-5625 GCA_041497655.1 Gammaproteobacteria bacterium | reverse complement strand
TCGATGCTGCAAATCCTGAGCGTCACGCCGTTCGAGAAAGAGTCGTTGATTCATCTGCTTACCGATTCCGCACTCTCCGAAAACATGCACCAAAGCACCAACCAAATGAATCTATTCTGAATTCTGTCGGACACTACTGATGAGTGATGAGTGATAAGTGAGGTTGTGACGAGAACCCTTAGCACTGCGCCCGCGGGGAGGAAAACGTGAGCGTAACGAAAATTGTCGGGGTGCTGCTGATCGTCGCCGGGACGCTGGGCCTGATCTATGGCGGCTTCAGCTACACCAGGGAAAAGCACGACGTGAAGCTCGGGCCTTTGCAGTTCTCCGTGGCGGAAAAAGAAACGGTCAACGTCCCGGTCTGGGCAGGAGCGGGCGCGATTGCGATCGGGGTGGTTTTGCTTTTGATCGGGAGGAAGCCGTAGCGTGGCCTCAACGGCGTGACCTGATAGAGCGTGACGTGGCGCGGCGTGACTTGGTGCTGCGTGACGTGATAAAGCGTCGTCCGCAAACAGCTTCCTGGGTATCAGTTTTCTCGCTTCACCATGTCACGCCTCATCATGTCGCGATTCATCATGTCACGCCCCACCCTGTCACGCTTCATCAAGCGGCGTGATGGCTGACGACTTCAAGCACCCGCGATCCATCCGCGTTCCTGATCTCGGTGCGCACCGCGGCGAAGCTGCGGCCTTCGTGGCACCGTCGTGATGTGATCTTCAGCGCCCGGCCCTGGCCGGGGCTGATGTACCAGGCCGCGATGGCGGAGATCTGGGGGTGCTGCGGCGCCGCGGCGCGCGCGGTGATCGCCGCAAGCCCGAGCAGCAGACCGCCCTGCACATGGCCGACGCGGTTGCCGTGCTGCGGGCCGATTCTCACCGTGCAGCGCGAGCCGGTGTCGGTTTGCACCGGTAAAACTCCCCAGAAGCGCTCAATGAAAGCGTGCTGCTGATCGACGCGCCTGAGCGCGGCGTTGCACGCTTTCATTACTGCCCGTTCATCTGATCCAAGGTCTTCCTTGTTAAGCGGCGAGGCCAACTCGCCGCTTTCGCGTTGCCACGGTAGCGGCGCGAGATTCACCCCAGGAGGGGGTGGCAGCACGATGAACGTGCCACTGGCGTGACATACCGGCATGCCCCCGGCGTAAACCGTGCCGCTCGTCATGGACTCGCGCGCCGCCGCGCCGGTGGTGTATCCGTTCATCTGCGTGCGAGCTTTCAACTCGCCGCGCAGCGGCGCGCCGGTGAACTGCGCGTGCAGGTGCACGGTCGCTTGGCGCGCGCCGCGCTCGATCTTCAAGCGCGAGGCGGTCGCGAGCGCAGTGTCGAGCTGAACGCAGAATGCCGCCAGGTTGACCGAGCCGTCCACATTGCGGGCTTGTGGGCCATCGGGCATGACTTCCTCGAGATCGTTGTCGCCGATACACGGCCACGCCAGCGCGAGGAGATGGCCGGGGAAATGAAATCCGGGCGCGCGATTCTCCGACAGGGCGAGCAGCACTTGGCGGCGAATCAAATTGTCTTCAATTGAAGAATCGTTCTTCATTTTTCGATTGTAGTGTATATGCGCGCCGCGTCTCTTGCGGCGCGCATGTGCGGTAAAATCGGGCTCAAAATGTCACGCAACGCCGCACCGGCTGCACCGGGCAATTCCCCGCATCCCCGCCCCTTAGGCCTTTACCACATCCTCGCCATCGTTCTCCTGTGGAACTGCGGCTACAAGGGCACGCGCGTCGCCAACACGCTCTTCGCACTGGAGCTCGGCGCCGGCCCGCTCGATGCCGGGCTGCTGCTCGCCGTCTACGGCCTGTTTCCGCTGCTGCTCGCGATTCACATCGGCAAGATCGGCGACCGCTACGGCGTGCGCCTGCCGGTCGTCGCCGGCACGGTCGTCTCGGCGCTTGGGATACTGCTGCCCTGGTTGTGGCCCGTTTACCCAATGCTGTTCCTCTCCGCCGCGGTGAGCGGCGCGGGGTTCATCATGGTGCAGGTATCCGTGCAGTCTCTGGTCGGCTCGCTCGGGAGCGGATCCGTGCGCACCCACAACCTTAATCTGTATGCGCTGGCGGTGGCCATGTCCGACCTGATCGGCCCCGTTTTCGCCGGCTTTTCGATCGACTACTTCGGCCACGTGCGCACCTATCTGCTCCTGGCCCTGCCCACCGTCGCGTCCGTATGCGTCCTGGCCTTTCTGGCGCACCGGCTGCCGCACCACGCCACGGGCGGGGCGGACCGCGGCGGCCAGCGCATGATGGACCTCTTCCGCAGCCGGGACCTGCGCCGCATGCTGGTGACGAGCGCTCTCGTCATGGGCGGTCTCGACCTGTTCCAGCTTTACCTGCCGATCTATGGGCACGCGATCGCGCTGCCGGCCTCCGCCATTGGCATGATCATGGGGGCATTCGCAGCGGCGGCGTTCGTGACGCGGGCGCTGCTCCCCGCTCTCGTGCGCCGTTTCGGGGAGACGGCGGCGCTGTGCTACGCGATGTTCCTCGCCGCGGGCACGTTCTTCCTGATCCCGATGTTCGAGAACGTCGTCGTGCTGGGCGTGATCTGCTTCGTGGTCGGACTGGGCATGGGGCTCGGCCAGCCTCTGACGGTGATCCTGACCTACAACTACTCGCCCGCGGGACGGCACGGCGAAGGCCTGGGCCTGCGGATAGCGATCAACAATTCCATGCACGTAACGGTTCCGGCGGTCTTCGGCGCGGTCGGCTCCCTATTGGGCCTCGCGCCCGTGTTCTGGGCGAGCTCGGCGATGCTCGCGGCGGGCGGCTATGCAGCCCGCGCGCGCAAGCCCGCATGATCGTGACTGCCGAGATTTTTGGGGTCATTCGCTCTAACCGCGCGAGGAAGCGCCTGCTGCATGCGGGCTTAACTGTGAAAAATTCAGCTGCCAATTTAAGACCGCCTAAGGATTTGAAATTGAAGCTTACACAGCTTATTCCCCGTTCTCGTTCATGGGGTTTCACTTTAGGAATTTGTCGAACGATGATCCGACAAATTCCTTGGGCGTGACGCATGTCGATCGGCACCGTGCTTCTGATCGTGTTGTGCAACATGTCGAGCTTCCGCGCGAGCAAGGTGCTCATCTCGCTGTTCGCGATCGAGCTGGGCGCCTCCCAGTTCACCATCGGCACCATGATCGCGATGTACGCGCTGCTCCCGGCGCTGCTCGCCGTGTATGCCGGCAAGCTCTCGGACCGGCTCGGCGTGCGGGCGCCCATGCTGGCCGGCTCGCTCGGCCTCGCCGCGGGATTGCTGGTGCCGTGGCTGTCTCCCGCGCTGCCGGCGCTGTACGCCTCCGCCGCGCTGATCGGGGTCTCGAACATGTTCTACAACGTCTCGGCTCAGAACCTGGTCGGCTCGCTGGGCGGCACCGAAGAGCGCACCCGCAATTTCAGCAACTATGCGCTTGCCATGGCGATCGGTTCCTTTCTCGGGCCGCTCGCCGCTGGATTTTCCATAGATCACGTCGGGCATGCCACGGGCTACCTCTATGTCGCCGCACTACCTCTGGTGTCGGCCCTGATCATGGTCTTCGCGCGCAAGGTGGGCCGCGGACCGCGGCTGAAGACCGAGGACGAGCAGGCGGTTCTTTCGACGAGCCTGCTCGCCAACCCGGTGCTGCGCCGCACGCTGATCGCGAGCGCGGTGGCGGTGACGGCGCAGGATCTGTTCCAGTTCTACATGCCGATCTACGGGCATTCGGTCGGGCTTTCGGCCTCCGCGATCGGCGTGGTGCTGGCGATGTCCGGCATCGCGGCCTTCGTGGTGCGCATATGGCTGCCGGCGCTGGTGAAGCGCTGGGGCCCGGACACGGTATTCAATGGGTCATTGTTCGTCTCGGCCGTGGCCTTCCTGCTGTTTCCGCTGTTCAGCGGCGCGCTGGCGCTGGCGGCGATCGCGCTCGTGCTCGGGCTCGGCATGGGCTGCGCGCAGCCGGTCACGCTGATGCTGATCTTCAGCCGCGCACCCGAGGGCCGCTCGGGCGAGGCGCTGGGGATGCGCGTCACCATCAACCAGATCACGCACATCGCGGTGCCCGTGTTATTCGGCACCATCGGCTCCGTATTTGGCCTCGCGCCGGTGTTCATTACCAATGCGCTGATCCTGATGGGCGGCGGCGTGCTGAACCGCGCGCGCGGAGCAAATAGACAGGATTAACAGGATTAACAAGATTCAAACAACAAATAACGATTCTTCTCGCTTTTGTTTTTGATCTAATCCTGTAAATCATGTAAATCCTGTCCATTTCTTGTTTTTCAGGCGAGTTCCTATAATGACGCGTTCGATTCCACGGGAGCAGGAATGAAGGTCGCAATCCTCGATGACTACCAGGACGTGTTCCGCACGCTCAAGTGCTATTCCAGGTTGAAGGGCCACGAAGTCGCCGTCTATCACGATTCCGTGAAGGAGCCGGCGAAGCTGGCGGAGCGGCTAAACGGCGCGCATGCCGTGATCCTGTTGCAGCAGCGGACGCCGTTCCCGCGCGCCGCGGCCGAGCGGGTCACGACCTTGAAGCTCATCAGCCAGACCGGGCGCAACGTGAATCACATAGACGTCGCGGCGTGCACCGAGAAGGGGATCCTGGTGTGCGGCGCCGGGGCCGGGATTCCCAACCATACTGCGGAGCTGACCTGGGGCCTCATCTTCTCGGTGCTGCGCCACATCCCCGAGGAGGTGCAGCGCCTCAGGGCGGGCCGGTGGCAGACCACCATCGGCACGACGGTGGTGGGCAAGACACTCGGCGTCTACGCCTACGGCCGCATCGGCAGCATCGTCGCCGGCGTCGGCCGGGCGTTCGGCATGCGTGTCGTGTGCTGGGGGCGCGAGGGTTCGACCGCAAAGGCGCGCGCCGACGGCTTCGAGGTCGCGGCGAGCCGCGAGGCGTTCTTCGAGACCGCGGACATCGTGAGCCTGCACATCCCGCTCAACAAGGAGACGCGCGGCATCGTCAAGCATTCCGACCTCGCGCGCATGAAGCCGACCGCGCTCATCGTCAACACCAGCCGCGGGCCGATCATCGAGGAAGGCGCGCTGGTGAGAGCGCTGAAGGAAGGGCGGCCCGGCTTCGGCGCGGTGGACGTCTACGATGACGAGCCGGTGCTGAACGGCAACCACCCGCTGCTCAAGATGGACAACGTGGTATGCACGCCGCACTTGGGCTACGTGGACCGGGACACCTACGAGAAGTACTACGGCGCGGCGGTGGACAGCATTCTCGCCTATGCCGAAGGCAAGCCCGTTAACGTGCTTAATCCCGAGGTTCTGAAAAAGGCGTGAATCGTGAGTCGTGAATCGTGATTCGACTCTTACTCATTCCCTTCTCCGCTCGGGAGAAGGGGAAGGGATGAGGGATGGGGAATAGGGCGGGGTGGGGAGGCTCGATTCACGAATCACAAATCACGAATCACGCAGTTAGTGAAGCGAAAGGATAGGAATGGCAAAGATGAAATGCGGCGTCGCCGCAGTCGAGGCGCTGCGCGCGGCGGGAGTGAGCCGGGTCTTCGGGCTGATGGGCTCGAGCACGCTCGAGATCTACGATGCGCTCTACGACGCCAAGGACATGCTCTACATCGGCGTGCGGCACGAGAACTGCGGCGTGCACATGGCGGATGCCTACGGG
>JBGQGU010000226.1:0-5633 GCA_041497655.1 Gammaproteobacteria bacterium | reverse complement strand
CTCATTGAGAAAACGGTTCAGGCGGAATACGACCTCGACGTATTCGTCCCCCTCCTTCGGGTCGCGCGCGAGCCGCGCGAGATGCTCCACCTCTTCCTCCAGCATGGGCAGCACGCGGTCGCGCTCCGGGCTCTCCGCGATTTGCCGGTCGCGCAGGCCGTTCAACGAGGCGCGGATGTCGAAGATCTCGCGCACCTCTTCGATCGAGAGCGTGGTGACCTGCGCGCCGCGCCGCGACAAGATGGTGACGAGCCCGTCGCGCTCGAGCAGCCGCAGCGCCTCGCGCACCGGGCCGCGGCTGACGCCGAACTCGGCGGAGACCGCCTGCTCCATGATGCGCTGCCCCGGGGGATAGTTGCCGGCGACGATGCGCTCGGAGAGCCGCGCCGCGATCTGCTCCGGCAAAGATTGCGTGAGTTGCGACGCACTGCGTGCTGCTTCCCACGCAATCTTTGAATTTCTATCCGCAACTCCGGCTGTAGCCACGAAGACGTGTTCCTTCCAGGGCTGACAACAGGGGAAGATAGTGGCCTCTTGTAAGATTGTCAACAATCTTATTGACAGCAATGCGGGACGGACATAGCATGCCCCTCTTCGGTGACGCGGGCGCGGGCGAGGAGCCACTATGAGCTGGACTGAGGAAATCGGGGAGATCCACCGCCGTAGGGGGCTCGCCGAGCAATGCGGCGGGACGGAGGCGGTTGTGCGCCACCACGCCGAAGGGAAGCTCACCGTGCGCGAGCGCATCGCGCGGCTGCTCGACACCGGCTCGTTCCAGGAAGTCGGCAAGCTCGCGGGCCGTGCGAGCTATGACGCTGCCGGAAAGCTGAATTCGTTCGAGCCCGCGCCCTACGTGATGGGCATCGGCAGGATCGACGGCCGGCCGGTGGGGGTCGGCGGCGAAGACTACACCATCCGCGCTGGCACCGGCTTCGGTTCTGATCGCCGCAAAGGCGGACAGGGCGGCTTCATCGAGGACCTGGCATACGAATACCGCATCCCGCTCGTGAACCTGATCGACGGAACCGGCGGCACGGTCAACACCGCGAAGCGCAAGGGCTACACGGTCGTGCCGGGCTACGGCCAGGATGGCTGCGAACGCTCGAGCGAGCTGCTCGGAATCGTGCCGGTGGTGTCGGCGGTGATGGGCACCACGGCTGGCGGGCCATCGATGCGGGCCATACTCTCGCACTGGTCGATCATGGTGAAGGGCACCGGGCAGATTTTCGCCGCCGGCCCGCCGGTGGTGGAGCGCGCTTTCGGCGTCAAGCTCGACAAGGAAGAGCTCGGCGGAGCGAAAATCGCCGTCGACACCGCGGGCACGATCGATAACGCGGCGGAGGACGAGGAAGACTGCTTCCGGCAGATCCGGCGTTTCCTCTCCTACATGCCGACGAACGTGTGGGAGCTGCCGCCTCAGGTCTCGAGCGGCGATCCGGCGGGCCGCTGCGAAGATGCGCTCGCCAGCATCGTGCCGCGCTCCGGCCGCGAAGCCTATAACATGAAGAAGCTGGTCGAAATGGTGGTCGACCGCGATTCCGTGTTCGAGATCCAGCCCACGTTCGGCCGGGCAGTCGTGACGGCACTCGCCCGAATGAACGGAAAAGTAGTCGGGGTCATCGCCAACAACCCGATGTTCGGCGGGATCATGGACCACAAGGCGGCGCGCAAGCAGGGCCATTTCGTGGAGCTGTGCGACATGTTCAATATCCCGCTCATCTTCTTCGCCGATATTCCCGGCCTGATGGTCGGCGCCGAGTCAGAGGCGAGCGCGATCCTGCGCGAAGGCGTGCGGGCCCGTTATATCGGCTTCCAGGTGAGCGTGCCGGTTTTCACCGTGATCGTGCGAAAATGCTATGGCGTGGCCGGCGGCGGCGTGATCGACCGGCGCGGGCTCAATTTCAAGATCGCGTGGCCATCGGCCAACTGGGGTTCGCTGCCGCTCGAAGGCGGCGTCAAGGCCGCTTACCGGCGCGAAATCGAGACTGCGATCGATCCCGCGCAGCGCGAACGCGAAATCGAAGAGGAGCTGCGTCAGCTCGCCTCACCGTTCCGCACCGCCGAAGCCTTCGCGGTCGAGGACCTGATCGACCCGCGCGAGACCCGGCCTTATCTATCCCAGTTCATCGACGCGCTGCAGCCGAGGCTGAAGACCCAGCTGGGACCGAAGTACAAAGCGGGCGTGCGACCTTGAGCCGGGCGGCGTGATCGACAAATCGCGACCGATGAAAAATGAACGGTGCCACGTGACCGGCGGGGCGCGAAGGACGAAGAGGAAATGCTAGATGCCGAAGCGTGAGATCGAAGGCGACTGGATACTGGGCTGGCCGGATCGCAAGCGTCCAGCGATCGTTCCGGGCAAGGATGCCGAGGGCCGCGTGATCAACGGGCGCGCGCCGGTGACCGAGCTTGCCGGCTTGATTACGCCGACCGAAGCCTACTACATCGTCAATCAGCTCGAGGCGCCGGAGCCGGTCCACCCGGACGATTGGAAGTTCACGGTCAAGGGCGAAGTCGAGCGCGCGTTCGAGCTCGATTTCGACGGTCTCATGAAGCTGCCCGGGCGCACCGTGCGCGCGGTGACCGAGTGCGCCGGCAACGATGCCGGATTTTTCGATTATCTGCGCCAAGGCGCGAAGAAGCCCTCGCGCATCAATCAGCAGGACATGCAAAAGCGCGCCGAGCAGCGCGTCAAGGGCGAGCTCCCCTCGAGCGAGGAGATCAGCTCCGAGTCGACGACGACCTGCGCGGTGAGCGCGGGCGAATTCACGGGCGTCCCGCTGGCGGAGGTGCTGAAGCGCGCCGGCGTCAAGCCGGGCGCCGTCTGCGTGCGGGCGCAGGGCTTCGACACCGGCCATCCGGACACCGCGGTGATCTACCGTTCCGTCGGCACGCGGGACTTCCAGGTTCCCGATCCCGGCGTGATCCACTACGAGAAGGCGCTTCCGCTCGAGAAAGCGCTCGACCCGGACACGATGCTCGCGTGGGCCCAGAACGGCGAATACCTCTGGCATGTGCACGGCTCGCCCGTGCGCCTCATCGTGCCGGGCTGGTCGGCGAACTGGTGGGTGAAGTGGGTGGAGGCGATCGAAGTGATGAGCGCGACGCCCAGGCCGTTCTATCAGACCGAGTACTTCGTCTACGGAAAATCGGCGCAGGACCCGAACAAGCCGCCGCTGACGGCGATGGGGGTGCGCAATATCATCACCGAGCCGCTCGACGAGGACTCGCCGCTGCCGCGGGGCTCGCACCTGATCCGCGGCCGCGCGTGGAGCGGGATGGGCGCGATCACCCGCGTCGAGGTGAGCCTCGATGGCGGCAAGAGCTGGACCGATGCGCACCTCGAGGAACCGCGCGAGCGCTGGCTCTGGCGGCGCTGGTCGTATCTGTGGCAGGTGGACCAGCCGGGCCAGTACCGGATCATGGCGCGCGCGACCGACGAGGCTGGCCGCATGCAGCCGCAGACGCCGTGGAATTTCCAGCGCAAGCACTTCGACTGGATCGTGCCGACGGATGTAACCATTGTTTAGAAGCCACTTAAAAACCATTACAACCACGGAAACACACGGAAACACACAGAAGTTCTTGAAGGATTAGGGGGACGTTAGCCGGGTTGCGTTCTTGTCCGTGTCATTCCGTGTGATTCCGTGGCTAAATTTGAGACCGGCCTATGCATATCGTTGTTTGCGTCAAGCAGGTGCCCGATCCCGAGGCCGCCTTCAGCATGTTCAAAGTCGACGAGCAGGCGAAGAAGGTGATCCCGGCGCCGGGCCTGCGGATGGTCATGAGCCCTTTCGACGAGCAGGCGCTGGAAGCGGCGCTGAGGGTGCGCGAGGCGGCAGGTGAAGCGCGTATCACTGTGATGACCCTGGGAGCAGATGGCGCGCGCGCCGCCATCAAGCACGGGCTTGCCATGGGCGCCGACGACGGGGTGCTCCTCGCCGACCCCGTGTTCGAGGGGGGCGATGCCTGCACCACGGCCCGCGTTCTGGCCGCGGCGGTCGGCAAGCTCGGTGATTGCGACATGGTATTGACCGGCCGGCAGGCGGCCGACTGGGACGCCGGCGTCGTGGGCTGCGGTATCGCCGAATTGCTGCAACTGCCGGTGATCACTTTCGCGCGTGATGTCAAGGTGAGCAACGGAGCCGTGCGCGTCGAGCGCGTGGTCGACAACGGCGTCGACGTGATCGAAGCGCCTCTGCCCGCGGTCGTGACGGTGTCGAATGAGCTGGGCGCCGCCCGCTCGCCGAGCCTGCGCGAGACCATGCGCGCCGCGCGCAAGCCGGTGGTCACCTGGGCCGCGACGGACCTGGGCCTATCGCGCAGCGAGGTGGGCGCCGAGGGTGCGCGGCGGGTGCTCGAGCGTTTGTTTGTGCCAGTGAGAAAGGGCGCGTGCGAGCTCGTCGATGGCGCCACGCCCGAGGAACAAGGCACGAGACTGGCGCAGCGCCTGCTGGAGGCGAAACTGCTGTGAGCGCACGTGGCGTCATGATCGTTGCCGAGCTCTCTGCCGGGAAACCGATATCCGTTTCCCGGGAAATGCTCGGCCTTGCGCGACAGCTCGTGGCAGAGATCGGCGGACCGGTCTGCGCGATGTGTCCCTCTGTGGATGAGGCACTGGTCGCGGACCTGATTGCGCACGGGGCGGACCGCGTCTACACGGCGGGCGCACCCGTGCTCGCCGACTACGACAGCGATGCCTGGACCGCGTGCACGGCATGGGCGGTGCGCGCGGCCGACCCGGCAGTGGTGCTCATCGGCCACACCACGAGCGGTGCGGATCTTGCGCCGCGGCTTGCGTTCCGCCTGGAAGCTGCAGCGGCAACCGGATGTGTCGGCGTGGGCCTGGACGCAGGCATGCTGCGTTTCACCCGCCCTTGTTACGGGGGCAACGTGCGCGAGACGGTTTCCTTCAACACGCGGCTGGCGGTGGCTACGGTGCGCGGCGGCTGTTACGACGCGCTCCCGCGCGATGGCACACGCCGCGGCGACACGGTGAAGATTCCGCTCGACAGGACGGCGTTGCGCGCGCGGGTGATCGAGCGGCAGCGCGAAAGCGGCGACGCGGTGCGCCTCGAGGATGCGCGGGTCGTCATAGCCGGGGGGCGGGGTCTCGACGGGCCAGAGGGTTTCGAGGTGCTGGCGCGGCTCGCTCGGGAGCTGCGCGGAGCACTCGGCGCGAGTCGCGTGCCCTGCGATCTGGGCTGGTGCCCGCACTCAATGCAGATCGGGCTCACGGGGAAGACGGTGACGCCGGAGCTCTATATCGCCGTGGGCATCTCCGGCGCGGGGCACCATATGGCGGGCTGCGGCAACGCGCGCAACATCATAGCGATCAACACCGACCCCGAGGCTGCCATCTATAAGGAGGCGCGCTGGGGGGTTGTGGGCGATTACCGCAAGGTGATTCCGCCGCTCATCGAGGCGATCCGCGCGCTCCGCGGCGCCGAAAGGAAAAGCAAGGAAACCGCAGAACCACGCAGATGAGGTGTTGAACATGGCATTCGAAGCGTTGTTGGCGGAGTACGAGGCGCGGCGCGCGAAAGCGCTCGCTGGCGGCGGTGCGGAGAAGTACGCCAAGCGCACGGCAGCCGGTGTATGGAACGCGCGCGAGCGGATTGCCTACCTGGTAG
>JBGQGU010000225.1:0-5679 GCA_041497655.1 Gammaproteobacteria bacterium | reverse complement strand
TTGCTGCACACGCCGACGCTGCGCGAGGCGTCCGCCACCCAGATCACCGGCCCCGAATAGTGGGGCGCGATCTTGACTGCGGTATGGGTGCGCGAAGTGGTGGCGCCGCCGATCAGGAGCGGCATCTCGAATCCTTCGCGCTCCATCTCGCGCGCGACGTGCGCCATTTCCTCGAGCGAGGGCGTGATGAGGCCGGAGAGTCCGATGATGTCGCACTTCTCGTCGCGCGCGACCTGCAGGATCTTCTGCGCCGGCACCATGACGCCGAGGTTGATCACTTCGTAGTTGTTGCACTGGAGCACCACCGCGACGATGTTCTTGCCGATGTCGTGCACGTCGCCCTTCACGGTCGCGACCACCATCTTGCCCTTGGCCCTGGCGTCGCCCAGCTGGGCCTTCTCCTGCTGCAGGTACGGCTCGAGATGGGCCACCGCCTGCTTCATCACGCGCGCGCTCTTCACCACCTGCGGCAGGAACATCTTGCCGGCGCCGAAGAGATCACCCACCACGTTCATGCCGTCCATCAGTGGCCCCTCGATTACGCGGATCGGACGGCCGTATTTCTGCCGCGCCTCCTCGGTGTCCTCGACGATCCAGTTGTTGATGCCCTGCACCAACGCGTGCTTGAGCCGTTCTTCCACCGGCGCTTTGCGCCATTCCAGGTCGGGGGCGTCGCGCTTGGCGCCGCCCTTGACCGTGTTGGCGAACGCCACCATGCGCTCCGCGGCATCCGGCCGGCGGTTGAAGAGGATGTCCTCGACGTGCTCGAGCAGATCCTTCGGGATCTCCTCATACACGCCGAGCTGGCCCGCGTTGACGATGCCCATGGTCATGCCGGCGCGGATCGCATGGTAGAGAAACGCAGTGTGGATCGCCGCGCGCACCGGGTCGTTGCCGCGGAACGAGAACGAGATGTTGGACAGGCCGCCGGAGATCTTCGCATAGGGCAGCGTCTGCCGGATGACCCGGGTCGCCTCGATGTAGTCCTTGCCGTAGTTCGCGTGCTCCTCGATCCCGGTGGCAATGGCAAAGATGTTGGGGTCGATGATCACGTCCTCGGGCGGGAAGCCGATCTCGTCCACCAGGATGTGGTAAGTGCGCTTGGCGATCGCCACCCGCTTCTCGAGCGTGTCCGCCTGCCCTTTCTCGTCGAACGCCATCACCACCACCGCCGCGCCGTAGCGCCGCGCGAGCTTCGCGTGCTTCACGAACTCGTCCTTGCCCTCCTTCAGGCTGATCGAATTCACCACGCTCTTGCCCTGCACGCATTTGAGCCCCGCCTCGATCACCTCCCATTTGGAGGAGTCGATCATCACCGGCACGCGCGAGATATCCGGCTCGGAGGCGACGAGGCTGAGGAACGTCGTCATCGCCTGCTTCGAATCCAGCATGGCCTCGTCCATGTTGACGTCGATCATCTGCGCGCCGTTCTCGACCTGCTGGCGCGCCACCGACAGCGCTTCCTGGTAGTTGCCGGCGAGCACCAGCCGCGCGAACGCGCGCGACCCGGTGACGTTGGTGCGCTCGCCGATGTTGACGAAGAGGGCATCGTCCCCGATGTTGAGCGGCTCGAGGCCCGACAGCCGCGTCTTGCGCTCGATCGCCGGAAGCTTCCGCGGCGGCAGGCCGGCGAGCGCCTCCGCGATCGCCCGGATGTGGGCGGGCGTCGTGCCGCAGCAGCCGCCGGCGATATTGACGAAGCCGCTCTTCGCGAAATCGAGCAGGTAGGATGCGGTTTGCTCCGGCGTCTCGTCGTAGCCGGTCGGCGCGAGGGGGTTGGGCAGCCCCGCATTGGGATAGGCGCTGACGTAGGTGTCGGCGATGTTCGAGATCTCCTCGATATAGGGACGCATGAGCTTCGCGCCGAGCGCGCAGTTCAAGCCCACCGCCAGCGGGCGCGCGTGCCGCACCGAGTTCCAGAACGCTTCCGGCGTCTGCCCGGAGAGCGTGCGGCCGGAGGCGTCGGTGATCGTGCCCGAAACAATCACGGGCAAATGAATTCTTCGAGTCTCGAAGAATTCATCAATGGCGAAAATGGCTGCTTTGGCGTTGAGCGTGTCAAAAATCGTTTCGAGAAGAAGGATATCCACTCCTCCTTCTACAAGACCGCGTACTGCTTCGCTGTACGCGGTCTTGAGGGCGTCGAAGGTGATGTTGCGGAAGCCTGCGTCGTTGACATCGGGCGAGATCGAAGCGGTGCGGTTGGTGGGCCCGAGCGCGCCCGCGACGAAGCGCGGCCGCGACGGGTCCTTCGCAGTGAACTCATCAGCCGCCGCGCGCGCGAGCTTCGCCGCCTCGAGGTTGAGCTCGTGAACCAGGTGCTGCAGGCCGTAGTCCGCCTGCGCGACCGAGGTCGAGTTGAAGGTATTGGTCTCGATCACGTCG
Source organism: Gammaproteobacteria bacterium (assembly GCA_041497655.1). Taxonomy (GTDB): domain Bacteria; phylum Pseudomonadota; class Gammaproteobacteria; order Burkholderiales; family SG8-41; genus SG8-41. The sequence goes on along the minus strand of JBGQGU010000225.1, from coordinate 3,294 downwards.
GCGCCTGCCGTGAGGTACTCCGAGTGGATTCTCCGGATGACCCCGGGCTGCGTCAGCACCAGCAGGTCGTTGTTGCCCCTGAGGTCCTGTGGATGGTCGGCGAAGCGCTCTCCACGGTAGTCCGCCTCCGAGAGCTGGCAGCCCTGGATCATGGTGCCGAGTGCTCCGTCGAGGATGAGGATGCGCTGCCGGAGCAAGGCGTCGAGCTGTGCAGTGCGGTCAGCCATAAGCGCTGAGGTAAATGGCGTAAGACCCTGATGCAAAAGGCGGTAATTTTACGCCAAGTGGCCGGCAAGGGCGGGTTGCGACTATAATTCCGGTCCCACCGCGAAACGTGGAAACCGGAAATGAAGCACTTCGAGCCGAAAGAGGCCTACGAATTCCTGAAGAAGAACCCGAACTCGGTCTTCATCGATTGCCGCAGCGAGATGGAGTACCTGTTCGTGGGGCACCCGGCGGGCGCGATCCTCGTTCCGTGGAACGACGGGCCGAACTGGGACGTGAACCCCGACTTCGTCGCGCACGTAAAGAAGGCGGCAAGCGTGGACCGTCCCATCATCCTCATCTGCCGCAGCGGCAATCGCTCGCTCGATGCCGCCCGCGCGCTCGAGGAAGCGGGCTTCACGAAGGTGTGGAACGTGCTGCACGGCTTCGAAGGCGAACTGGACGAGCAGCATCACCGCGGCTCCACGACCGGCTGGCGCTGCGAAGGGCTGCCTTGGGAACAATGCTAATCGCTTGCGATCAGCATTATTCCAAGCTCCAAGCTCCAAGCTCCAAGCTCCAAGCACCAAGCTCCAAGTTCAACGTTCCAGGTTCCAGGTTCCGGGTTCCGGGTTCCAAGTCCCACATTCTGATATTCAAGTTCCGGGTTCCGGGTTCGAACTTTGAACCTTGAACGTTGAACTTTGAACCTTGGACTTAGCAGGCAGGTCAATCCGCCCGCTGCGCGGCGCCCAGCGATTCCAGCCGACGGTACGTCATCCAGGACAGGCAGCCCAGCGTCAGCGACCCGAGCGCGGCGAGCGCCAGCGTCAGTCCGCTGCCGGAGAGGAGCGGTGCGACGAGTGCCGCCGTGAACGTGGTGACGAGCGCGTGCGTGAACCCCTGCAACGAGGAGGCGGTGCCGCTGTTCTGCGGAAAGAGATCGAGCACGAGGAGCTGCACGCTCGGCGCCGCGAGCGCCATGCCGACCGCGTAGGCTGCATACGGCAGCACCGTCCACGGCAGCGCCGCCGGATACAGCGCGTGGTAGCCGACGTTGAAGGCCGCCGCGCCGAACATAATGAGATAGCCGATTCGCACCGTGCGCTGGCGCGACACGCGGCCCGCCATCCGGTGGGACAGGAAGGCGCCGAGCATGACGCCCGCGATGCCCGGCACGAACAGCACCGGGAAGTGGTGTTCGGTGAGCCCGAGCAGCCCGTAGATGACGGCCGGCGCCGCCGCGACGTAGAGGAAAAACCCGGCAAAATTGAACGCGACGGCGAGGCAAAGTAGTACGAGCCGCGGGCTGCCTGCGAGCTTGAGGTAGACCCTGAAGAGAGGCGCCGGGGCGAACGGCTGGCGCTTTTCCCGCGGGTGCGTTTCCGGCAACGCCCGCCAGCAGACCGCCAGTTGCAGCGCCCCGAAGAGCGTGAGAAACGCGAATACCGCGCGCCAGCCGAAGGCGACCTGCAGCCAGCCGCCGATCACCGGCGCAACCGCCGGGGCGAGCCCGAAGATCATGGTGATGAGCGACAGCAGGCGCTGCGCGTCGTGACCGGGAAAGCTTTCGCGGACGATGGCGCGGCCCACCACCCATCCCACGCCCGCCGAGACGCCCTGCGCGCCGCGAAAGAACAGCAGCTGGGGAAAGCTCTGGGCAAAGGTGCAGCCGATCGATCCGAGCACGTAGATCGCGAGGCACGCGAGGATCACCGGGCGCCGTCCGAACGAATCCGACAGCGCGCCGTGGAACAGCGTCATCATGGCGAAGGCGACGAGATAGGCCGAGAGCGTCTGCTGCACTTCGAGCGGCGTCACGGCGAACTCGCGCTGGATCGCCGGGAACGACGGCAGGGTGGTGTCGATCGAGAACGGGCCCAGCATCACCAGCCCGGCGAGCGTCACCGCGAGCAGCGGCGCGGAAACTTTCCCTGGTTGCAAGACGGGATACCGGAAGTGAACCGGGATTCAGGACCTTCAGGGATTTGTCGGGCTTTGGGCCGACAAGCTTCCTAGGAGTTTGTCGGATTTAGGTCCGACAAACTCCTAATGCAAAACCGCCCGCACGAAGACGGAAGCAAAAAGGCGGTGAAAACCTCATTTCCAGCCAACGCGCGTGCGCATCGGAGACCAATAGGGGTCGTTATCTTGGGTTTCATTCGAAATCCTCGGGCGGTATTGCTGTTAGCAGCCGGTCGGACATCTCAGTCCGACAGGCTGCTAGGCGCTCACTCCACCTCGTTGAACTGTCCACGAGTGACTTGCAGCGGCGCGCCGAGACCTGCCTTGATGACAGAGCGGCGGATGTCGTTCGCCGCGCGGCGCCGTCCCTCGTCCAGCCATAGCCGGTCGTGGCCCCACATGCTGCCGCCGTGGGTGACCTCGCGAGGCGTCCAGGTTGTCTCGTCTATGGCGCGCCCGCCCCATCCGTACTCCATCATGAAACCGGCCGGGCAGAACGCGTAGAACGAGAGCATCCAGTCGTTGGCATGGCGGCCAAGCGTCTGACCGATGCGCCAGCCCTCCAGCGCGAAGTCGTACGCGCGGCCGACGTCGTCGAGCGCGAGCACCTCGAACATGACGTGATGCACGCCGCTCTGGGATGACTGCAGCAGCCCGACGCTGTGGTGGCGCGGGTTGGCGCGCAGGAACATCAGGCGATACGGCTTGAGCATGTAGTCGGTCAGCCGCAAGCCGAGAGCATCGCGGTAGAACGCGCTCATCACGTCTATGTCCTGGGCGTGCAGGACCATGTGTCCCATGCCCATCCGCCCGGTGCGAAAGCCGCCGTGCGGGCGCGGCGGCGTGAACGGCCCTTCGCCCGCCGCCTGGCCGTGATAAAGCTCGATGCGATTGCCCGCCGGGTCGCGGCACCAGGCCATGTCGTCCACGCGGCGCAGCCGCAGTTCCCGCTCGCTGGCGCGCGTCACTGTGATGCCGGCGGCTTGGAGTTTGTCCGCCAGGGCCTGCAGCGCCTGCGCTCCCGCGGTCTCAAACCCGAAGAAAGCCGGGCCGTCGCGCTCGGCGCGCTGCACCAGTACGCGCTGGCAACGCTCGTCCATGCGCAGCGCGAGCGCGTCCGCGCCG
>JBGQGU010000224.1:0-5708 GCA_041497655.1 Gammaproteobacteria bacterium | reverse complement strand
TACCGGTCCCAGCAAGGTTAGGAATTTGCCGGCCCAAGGTCCGGCAAATTCCTTATATAAGTCTGACCCGAACTGAACCGGATCTCCCCTGAGCGGTCCTACCCGCCGAGAACGGCGCTGGTCGGCGCGGGATGCATCCATCATTCGCCCTTCTAGGCTGGTCGAAAGTAGCCCTTGCTAAGGATTTCGTCGGGCAAAACTCGATGAAATCCTGGTCGGAGTCTTATCCTGCGCTCGCCGGTTGGAGTAGAATTGCAGGATTCAACGCGCCTCTGTTTCGTAAGGGAAATTCGGGAAATGGCCGCATTGCAAGGCAGTCTGGTCGCGATCGTCACCCCGATGCAGGAGGACGGCGCCCTCGACCTCGACGCGTTTCGCCGTTTGATCGACTGGCACATCAAGGAGGGCACCGACGGCATCGTGGTGGTCGGCACCACGGGCGAGTCGCCGACGGTGGACTGGGACGAGCACCGGCTGCTGATCAAGACCGCGGTGGATCACGCCGCGAGGCGCGTCCCGGTCGTCGCCGGCACCGGAGCGAACGCCACCAGCGAGGCGATCGAGCTCTCCGCCTATGCCAGGGAGGCTGGTGCCGACTACGCTCTCTCGGTCGTTCCCTACTACAACAAGCCGACCCAGGAGGGGCTCTATCGCCACTTCAAGGCGATCGCCGAGGCGGTGGACCTGCCGATGATTGTCTATAACGTGCCGGGGCGCACGGTGGCCGATTTGCAAAACGAAACGACGCTGCGGCTGGCCCAGGTCCCCAATATCATCGGCATCAAGGATGCGACTGCCAACCTCGAGCGCGGCTCCGACCTGGTCCGACGCCTGCCGCGAGGATTCAGCGTCTACAGCGGGGACGACGCGACGGGACTTGCGTTGATGCTGCTTGGCGGCCGCGGGGTGATATCGGTTACGGCGAACGTCGCGCCGCGCCTCATGCACGAGATGTGCACGGCCGCGCTCGCCGGCGACGTCGCGAAGGCGCGCGAGATCAACGACCGCCTGCTGCCGCTGCACCGCAATCTGTTCCTCGAGGCCAATCCGATCCCCGTCAAATGGGCGGTGCAGCAATTGGGATTGATCAGGGGCGGCATCCGGCTGCCGCTGACGCCGCTGTCGGCCGCGTGCCACGAGCAGGTACGGGAAGCGATGCGCCACGCCGGCATCCGCGCGGAGGTGAGGGAAGGACGCTATGCCGCGGCGTGAGATGGCGCGCCGGGTCCTGTGCCTGCTGGCCTGCGCGGCGCTCGGAGCATGCAGCGGAATCCAATTCGGGGACAGGAAGATCGACTATAAATCGGCGGGCCAGACGCCCCCGCTCGAAGTTCCCCCCGATCTGATGCGCCCGGGGACCGACGACCGTTTCAAGGTACCGGACGTTAACCCGACGGGCACCGCCACCTTCTCCGATTACAGCCGTGAACGCGCCGGACAGGCGCGCTCTGGGGTGCCCAGCGTGCTTCCCGATATACCGGATGCACGCGTCGTGCGCGATGGCAGCCAGCGCTGGCTGGTGGTCAAGGGCATGCCGGAGCAGGTCTGGCTGACGGTCAAGGATTTCTGGCAGGAGGCCGGCTTCATCGTCAATGTCGAGATACCCGAGGCGGGCGTCATGGAGACCGACTGGGCTGAGAAGCGCGCCAAGGTCGATGCCGGCGTCGTCCGCAACTTCCTGAGCTGGGCGCTCGACATGGTTTCTTCCACCAGCGAGCGCGACAAGTACCGCACGCGGCTCGAGCGCGGCGCCCAGCCCGGCACCACGGAGATCTACATCAGCCACCGCGGGATGGAGGAGGTTTATACCTCGACAGTAACGGCCGACCGGGCCGATACCCGCTGGCAGCCGCGCCCGCCTGACCCTGACCTCGAGGCCGAGATGCTGCGCCGTCTGATGGTGCGTTTTGGAGTCGACGACTCGCACGCCCGGTCGCAGGTTGCCTCGGCCCAGCCTGCCGCGTTGCGCGCGACGCTGTCGAAGGGGAACGACGGCGCCGGCACGCTCGCCCTGAACGAGCAGTTCGACCGCGCCTGGAGGCGCGTCGGCCTTGCGCTCGACCGCGTCGGCTTCACGGTCGAGGACCGCGACCGCTCGAAGGGCCTCTACTACGTCCGCTACATAGACCCGCAGATCGACAACAAGAGTGCCGACCAGGGCGGTTTCCTGGCGAAGCTGAAGTTTTGGGGCGATGACAAGCCCAAGCCCAACGAGCAGTTCCGCATCCACGTCAAGGACGCTGAGGCGGCGGGCTGCCAGGTCAACGTCCTCAACAAGGATGGCACGCCGGGGCAATCCGATACCGCGGGCCGCATCCTGACGCTGCTCTACGAGCAACTCAAGTGAGTTGCGGCGATCAGCTATCAGCTTTCAGCTATCAGCTAGACCCGATCTGGCTGACGGCTGACGGCTGAGCGCTGACCGCTGAAAGCTGTCGTGCGGTTCGCATCACTGGGCAGCGGCAGCCAGGGCAACGCCCTTCTCATCGAATCCGGCGACACCCGGGTGCTCCTCGACTGCGGTTTCGGGTTGAGCGAGATGACTTCCCGCCTGTCGCGGCTCGGCCTGGATGCGTCGAGTCTCGACGCCATCATCGTGACCCACGAGCACGGCGATCACGGCGGAGGCGTCACGAAGCTCGCATCGCGCTTCGATATTGCGGTATACCTGACACGCGGGACGCTCTCGGCGCTGGGCGCGGAAGGCCGCTCGATTCCACGCCGGATTCTGATCGACCCCTATACGACGTTTGCGATCGACGGCATTGAAGTGAGGCCGTTCCCGGTGCCGCACGACGCGCGCGAGCCGGTGCAGTTCGTGCTTTCTGACGGCGCGGTGAGGCTCGGCGTGCTGACCGATACGGGACAGCCCACACCGCACATTGCCCAGGCGCTGTCGGGGGTCAATGCCCTCGTGCTGGAGTGCAATCACGACCTCGACATGTTGATGAGCGGCCCGTATTCCGCGCAGTTGAAGAGCCGGATCGCGGGCCGGCTGGGGCATCTCGCCAATGCGGCGTCGGCTGAGCTGGTGCGGGCGATGGATTGCAGCCGGCTGCAGCATCTCGTCGCGGCGCATCTTTCGCAGACGAACAACACGCCGGAGCTGGCGCGCTCGGCGCTGGCCGGCGCGCTCGGCTGCGCGCCGGAGTGGATCGGCGTGGCGACGCAGGAGGAAGGTTTTGGCTGGCGGGAGATACGTTAAAGCCGAACCACGAAGGACACAAAGGACACGAAGGACAAACAAGAATTAAGTATCGAACCGCCAAGACGCCAAGACGCCAAGAAAATCAAGACGAGAATAAGATCAAAAACTGAACCGCCAAGCACGCCAAGGACGCCAAGAAATTCAATAATGGAACCGCAGATAAACGCTGATCAACACAGATGAAAACAGGAGCCAGTCGAATCACCGCTTAAGCCTTTTAAGTGCTCCCCTCCTTGGCGAGGAGGGGTGCCCGTGAAGCGGGCGGGGTGGTGTGAGTCGAATTACGACCCACGGCTTTTGAAACGCCGCTGGACGCCGATACACGGCGATAAGGGGGAAGGGTAGGCCAACACTTCCCCGGAGTCCTGATTCCTTGATCCTGAATTGTCCTGACAACGCTTGGCGTTGCCGCAACACGGGGCGTAGCAGTCTATATTCAAGACGTCGCGAAAGCGTATATAGTCATCGCACAACAACAGACCACGCAGGAGGATTCGCATGCTCCGGGCTCCCGCATTGATTTTCGCCATTTGCGCTGCGTTTGCGGCAGTGAATGCTTTCGCTCAGACAGCGGCTGCTACTTATCCAAGCAAACCCGTGAGACTGGTTCACGGCTTTCCTGCCGGGGGTCCGGCCGACATCTTCAGCCGGATAATCGCTCAAAAACTCACCGAGGTCATGGGACAGCAAATCATCGTTGACAGCCGCCCCGGTGCCGGCAGCATCATCGCTACCGAGCACGTCGCAAGAGCGCCTGCCGATGGCTACACCGCGTACCTCGCGAGTAGCGCCATACTCGCGCTGTATGCCAATCTGTACAGCAAGCTCCCGTATGACCTCAACCGCGATTTCGTGCCAGTCACGCTTGCGGTCGCCGTTCCGGAGCTTCTGGTAGTACATCCTTCGCTACCAACGAAGACTGCCAAGGAGTTCGTGGCACTTGCGAAGGCGAACCCGAAGCAGCTCATCTATGGCTCGACCGGCAATGGCAACATGCCCCACCTCGCGATGGAGTCGTTCAGGATCGCAGCCGGCATCAACATCCTGCATGTGCCATACAAGGGTGCGGCGCCGGCGGTCGCGGATCTCCTCGGTGGACATGTGCACGCAACGATACTCGACGTCCCGGTGCTGTTGCCTCACGCGAAGGCGGGCAAGGTGCGCGCACTCGCGATCGCGACCGGCAAGCGGTCGCCAGCTCTCCCCCAAGTTCCCACAATGGCCGAAGCGGGTTACCCGTCGGTCAGCGCCGATAACTGGTATGGGATCATCGTCGCCGCCGCGACGCCGAAAGACATTGTCTCGAAGCTTCATGCGTCGCTCACCTCGGCACTGCAGGCGGCCGAGACGAAGCAACAGTTGGAGAGTCAGGGCGCCAACGCCCTGTCGTCGAGTCCCGAGGAGCTTGCGGCGTACATGCGAAACGAAACGATCAAGTGGGGCAAAATAATCAAGACCGCAGGCATTAAACTCGACGCGCTGTAACTTACTCTCGCCGAAGGGGAGGCGTCCCCTTCGACAAGCTCAGGACAAGCATCGGCGGCTCAAAAGCTGTGAGTCGTGATTCGTCCCGTTCCAATGTTCGTCTTCCAGGCGTGTCACGGACCCTCAATCATCAGGAGCTGGCGGAGGTCACTGGAACGGGATTCGTGAATCGTGATTCGACTTGTTCTTGTTTCTATCCGTGTTTATCTGTGTTCATCTGTGGTTTCAATATTGTCTTGGTTTTGCTCTGCGTCTTCTGCGGTGAGGGGTTGGGTTTTATCGGCGTTCATCGGCGGCTAATATTCTTCACGCCGCGTAGCGCTTTAACGCCGCCTCGTCGAACTTGAGCCCCAGGCCGGGCTTTTTCGGCACCGCCAGCTCGCCGCGCTCGGGCACCGGCACCTCCTCGAATATCCTGAAGGTCCACGGCATGTATTCCACCGTAAGGCCGTTCGGCACCGCGGCGACGAGGTGGACGTGGATCTCGGGCACCAGGTGGCTCACCACCGGCAAGTTGTAGGCCTCCGCCATGCCGGCGATCTTCAGCCATTGCGTGATGCCGCCCGCGCGCATGAGATCGATCATGACGATGTCCACCGAACGCGCTTCCATCATCTGGCGGAACGGCGCCGGACCGTAGAGGTACTCGCCGCCGCAGACGGGCGTCGCGAGTGCGTCCGCTACGCGGGCAAGCCCCTGATAGTCATCGGCGGTTGTCACGTCTTCGAGCCAGAACAGATGAATGTCCTCGATGCGCCGGCCGATATCGATCGCCTGGTCGACCCGCCAGCGCTGATTGATGTCGCACATCAGGTCGATGTCCGGGCCGATGGCTTCGCGCATGCGCCGGATGCGCTCGACTTCGCGCTGCGGCGAGGTGTCCCCCGGCAGGGCGAGCTGCGTCTTCATCTGCCGGAAGCCCTTTTCAACCAGCCGCGGTCCCGCTTTCACGAGATGCTCCAGCGGAAAGGTGCGCATCAGCGCGCCGCTGGCGTAGGTGGGCACGCGCTCGCGG
>JBGQGU010000223.1:0-5729 GCA_041497655.1 Gammaproteobacteria bacterium | reverse complement strand
CGAACTGGTCGCGGCGGCCGAGGAATACCGACGCGAGCGTCCAGTAGAAGTCGTCGCGCCGCTCGACGCCGGCGAACTGGAGGGCGCTGAGTGCGTCGATCACCCGGTCGGGACCGACGGGCAATCCGGCTCCGCGCAGCACGCGCGCAAAGTGCATCACGTTCTCCGCGAGCTTTCCTGTTCCTGACGGGGGTGTAGTCACAAGAACTCTTAGTGTTTACGCGGTGGCGTGCTTTGGTTGTTCGAGGGTATTCCTTTGCGCCTTTGCGTCTAATGTTTACGCAGCGGCGGCCGCCGCCTTCACCTCGCGCAGGATCGCGGTGGCCTCCGCGCCGCGGATTCGGGAGATGTCGTCCTGGTACTTCAGCAGCACGCCCAGGGTGTCGTCCACGGTCGCAGGGTCCAGCGCCACGGCGTCGAGCGCTGTGAGCGCCTTGCACCAGTCTATGCTTTCGGCGACGCCCGGCAGCTTGAAGAGATCCATGCCCCGCAGTTTCTGCACGAAGGCCACGACTTCGCGCGACAAGCGCTCCGGCGCCTCGGGCGCCTTGCAGCGCACGATCTCCAGCTCGCGCTGCGCGTCGGGGTAGTTGACCCAGTGATACAGGCAGCGGCGCTTCACGGCGTCGTGGATTTCGCGCGTGCGGTTGGAGGTGATAATCACGACCGGCGGGCGTTGCGCCCGGATCGTGCCGATCTCGGGAATACTGACTTGCCAGTCGGACAGCACCTCGAGCAGGTAGGCCTCGAATGGCTCGTCGGTGCGGTCGAGCTCGTCGATCAGCAGGACCGGCGGAGTGTCGCCCCCGCGCAGTGCCTGCAGCAGCGGCCGTTCGATCAAGAACTTTTCCGAAAAGATGTCGTGTCCGAGATGTTCGATACGCTCACCGGCCGGCGGCATTCCGGGTCGGGCGGAATCGGAGCCTTCGGCCCTGATTTCCATTTTCAGATTGGCCGCTTCGGCCAATCTGATTTCCACCATCTGCCGCGGGTAGTTCCACTCGTAGACGGCGCCGGCCACATCGAGCCCTTCGTAGCACTGCAGCCGCACCAGTTTGCGCTGCAGCGCCCGCGCCACCACCTTCGCGACCTCGGTTTTTCCCACGCCGGCCTCGCCCTCGAGGAACAGCGGGCGTTCCATCCTGAGCGCGAGAAAGAGGGCGGTGGCGAGGCTGCGCTCGGCGACGTAATCGTGCTTGCGCAGCAGCGCGAGCGTCTCATCTATCGATTTTGGCGGGGCGGTCACAGAAGAATATTAACCGCCAAGTGTTGTTAAAGCCAGACGCTGCGCGTCGGTTTGGCGTGCGCCGGAGCGCGGAGCAGGGGCCCCAATTCATTGGGGATGCGACCAAGGAGGGCGCGTCGGAGCGTTGAGCAGGGACCCCGCTTGCGGGGATGCGACCGCGGAGACGAGCAAAGCAGCCGACAGCACGAAATTGGAATCTTGCCGCAAGCGGTTCGGAGGCTGCGCGCAATGCGCGCCGACATGATGCGATTGAATTATTGAATGGACCATTACAGGCCGCGCGCGGTGGACGGACGAATCTGACCGCCGCTCACCGCGCGGGATCGGGCACAAGTCATCCGTCACCGGTCAGGATTGCATTGCCGCCATTGGGCTTGCAGGCCGAGGCGAGCCACTTCGCTTTCCACGAACGTCAAGTCCAACTCGGTGGCGGCGAGGATAAAGCGGATATCGCGCAAGTGCTTGTCCTGGCCGCCTTCGCGCAGAAACTCGAGCTTGCGCAGCACCACGTACTCGGGTGGAGCGATCCAGGCCTCGCCCCCTTCCAGGGTGATCCGGCGGCGGTGCTCGAGCGCCCAGGCGTGCAAGGGATCGCGCGCCGCGAGGTAAATGTCGGCCTTGAACTGCGTGGAATGATGAATCAGGTTGAACGCGCCGCGAGCGCTGCGCGAGATCTCGACCAACAGGGTTTCCTCCGGCGGAACGTAGTACTCCGCATCGGGAAAAGCCGCCCGAAGCCGAGCAACGTCCTTGGCCTTCAGCAGCAGAACCACGTCGATATCCGCCGTCAGCCGCGGCTCACCGTAAACGCTCGCGGCGACTGATCCGGTGACGCAATAGGGAAGTCCGAGACGCTCGAGCGGATCGAGAAAGGGTGCAAGGGGACTACGTGCCGGCATGCAGGAGCGATCGTCGCGCCTCGAATTCAAGCCGCTCCGCCGGCCAGTCCGGATGCGTGGCCCGCAGGCCCGCGACTCGAAGCTGGATTCCAGTCTCGTACAAGCTGGTGACCATTTCGAGTTTCTGCGCTGGCGTCATGCGCTTGAATCCCTCGATCTGGACCGGGTGGAGCGGTTCGAGCATGACAGGGGGCATCTTACGCCCGCGCTGCTGGAGCGGCAAATCAGGGAAGAATTGGACGCAAAGGCGCAAAGGAAACACTAAACAATATTTGCGCGAAATTCCAGGGTAACGTCACTCCTCCTTTGAGAATACGCGTCCGCGGTCACGACGCAGCTTCCCGGAAACGAATCTCGCGCGGGCGGCCGCGTTGTTTCGCTTGCGGCGCGTTTTGCACCAAGCAGCGAACTCTTCGGGATCGATCATCACCTTCTCTGGGGCGACTCCAGCATTTACAAAATTATGCAGCGTGTCCTCGGCCATGACGAGCCATTGCTCGAAGGTGGACTCGAACCGTTCCGGATCGGTTGCCGTGTTCCTGATACGCTCCCAGCTGTCCGCGGTGTACCAGGCAACCCCAACCTCAAGTGACCTGGGGGTCCGTTTCTTCAGCCGAAGCCGCTCAAGCAGGGGGAGCTTAGCCATCTCTCACCTAATCGCGTGAAGACCCGAGGGTCTGAGTTGGATTTCCAACTCACAAGAAATCAGTATTGGTTTCCTTTGCGTCTTTGCGCCTGTGCGTCGAGGTCTTCGACACTACTTGCCGGCGAGGGCGGCCTCGACGGCCCGCTGCGCGACCACGGAAATGAGATGCGCGCGGTACTCGGCGCTCGCGTGGATGTCGGAGTTGAGGTCGTCGGGCGCAATCTTCACTTTGGCGATCGCATCCGGCGCGAACTTCTCGGCGAGCCGCTTCTCCATAGCCTTCGCGCGGAACACGCAGCCGCCCGCGCCGGTGACCGCGACCCGCACGTTGCCGATCCCCTCGCTCACGAACACGCCGACGATGGCGAAGCGCGACGCCGGTTGCCTGAACTTCACGTAGGCCGCGCGCTTGGGAAGCGGGAACGCGACCGAGGTGATGATCTCTCCGGGCCTGAGTGCCGTTTCGAATGACCCCGTGAAGAACTTGTCGGCCGCGATGGCGCGCTTGTTGGTGTTGATGGTGGCGCCGAGTCCCAGCACTGCAGCGGGGTAATCCGCCGCCGGATCGTTGTGGGCGAGCGCGCCGCCAAGCGTGCCCTGGTTGCGCACCTGGCGGTCGCCGATGCCGTCGGCAAGGCGGGCGAGCGCCGGGATGCTGTTCGCGACATCCTTGGATGCCGCGACTTCGGCGTGGCGGGCGAGCGCGCCGATGGTCAGCGTGCCGCCGTCGAACCCGGTGCCGCGCATCTCCTCGATCGCGCCCAGATCGACCAGGGCCGCGGGGCCGGAGAGCCGCAGCTTCAGGGCTGGAATCAGGCTCTGGCCGCCAGCCAGCAGTTTCGCGTTCTCGACCTTGCGCAGGAGCGAGACTGCTTCTTTGAGCGTCTTGGGACGGTGATAGTTGAATGCACGCATGTCCGTTCCTCTCTCTTTAATCGCGCAGTTCTTGACGCAAAGTCGCAAAGTCGCAAAGAGTTCCGCATTGCATATTAGGAGCACCTAACAGAACGAACTCCCCTCCTGCCTGAGGAGGGGTGCCCGCGCAAGCGGGCGGGGTGGTGGGAGCAAGGGGTGCCAACGTAACCACCCCGCGTCTACCACGCCTGGAAGGCGCGATTTGGATCTTTTCGCATCTACCCCGCCCGTCCCAACTCGCTGCCATCCTCAATTGCGCGCAGCGCTGTACTTCGTCCCTCCCTCTCAGGGGGAGGGAACAGAGGGTGGGGGTGGTTGCGTCGGGCGTTCGCCGGCTAGAATGTGCGCAGGCACATTCTTCGAATTCCCGGCTCACCCTTGAAAAGGAGGGGAGTAAAACAGGGCCCGTCATTTTGTTAGGTCTCTAAGTGTCCTTCTTTGCGCCTTCGCGTCGTTGCGTCTAGGACTTTGAACCTGACTTTCCGGTCTTCGCCGACCGGATCGCGCGCCAGACGCGTTCCGGCGTCGCAGGCATTTCGACGTCGCGCACGCCGAGCGGAGCGAGCGCGTCCACGATGGCGTTGATCGTCGCCGCCGGCGCGCCGATCGCGCCCGCCTCGCCGCAGCCCTTGACGCCGAGCGGGTTGTGAGTGCAGGGCGTCTCCCGGGTCCCGACCTTGAACGAGGGGAGGTCATCGGCCCGCGGCATCGCATAATCCATATAGGTGCCGGTGAGGAGCTGCCCGCTCGCCGGGTCATAGACGCAGCCCTCGAGCAACGCCTGTCCTATTCCCTGGGCGAGCCCGCCGTGGACCTGGCCCTCGACGATCATGGGATTGATCACCTTGCCGAAGTCGTCCACCGCGGTGAAATTGACGATCCGGGTGTGACCGGTGTCGGGGTCGATCTCGACCTCGCAGATGTGGCTGCCGGCCGGGAAGGTGAAATTGGTCGGATCGTAAAACGCCGATTCATTCAACCCGGGCTCGAGCTTGTCGAGCGGATAATTGTGCGGCACGTAGGCGGCGAAGGCGACCTCCGCAAAGGTCTTCTTCTTGTCGGTGCCGGCGACCTTGAACGTGCCGCGGTCGTACTCGATGTCGGCTTCAGCGGCCTCCAGCAGGTGCGCCGCGATCTTTCTGCCTTTCGCGACGATCTTGTCGAGCGCCTTCACGATGGCCGTTCCGCCGACCGCGATCGAGCGCGATCCATAGGTGCCCATGCCGAAGAGTATCCTGCCCGTATCGCCGTGCACGATGTCCACGTTCTCGATCGGAATGCCGAGGCGGTCGCCGACGACCTGGGCGAACGTGGTCTCGTGTCCCTGGCCGTGGGCGTGGGAGCCGGTGAACACCGTCACCGTCCCGGTGGGGTGCACGCGGATCTCGCCCGCCTCGTACAGCCCTGCGCGCGCGCCGAGCGCGCCCGCGACGTTGGAGGGCGCGATGCCGCAGGCCTCGATATAAGTCGAGTAGCCGAGGCCGCGCAGCTTGCCGCGCCGCTCGGCCTCCTTGCGCCGCGCCTCGAAGCCCGCGACATCGGCGAGTTTCAGCGCGTCGGTGAGCGTCGCGTCGTAGTTTCCGGTGTCGTAGAGCAGCGCCACCGGGGTCTGGTACGGGAATTCCTTGATGAAGTTGCGACGGCGGATCTCGGCGCGGTCGATTCCCATCTCGCGCGCCGCGGTATCCACCAGCCGTTCCACCACGTAGGTCGCCTCGGGGCGCCCGGCGCCGCGGTAGGCATCCACCGGCGTGGTGTTAGTGAATACCGCCGTGACCTCGCAGTAAATCGCGGGCGTCGTGTACTGCCCCGCAAGCAGCGTGGCGTAGAGGATGGTCGGGATGCACGAGGCAAACGTGGAAAGATACGCCCCCATGTTGGCGGTGGTGGTCACCCGCATCGCGAGGAACTTCCCGCTTTTGTCGAGCGCGAGCTCCGCTTTGGTCACGTGGTCGCGGCCGTGCGCGTCCGACTGGAAGGATTCGATCCGCTCGGCGGTCCACTTGACCGGGCGGTTGATCTG
>JBGQGU010000222.1:0-5749 GCA_041497655.1 Gammaproteobacteria bacterium | reverse complement strand
GGGCCGTCGGTGACGGCCCACGGTTCAGAGCGCGCTGATGCCGGCAGGAACGATTCGAGCGGGAAGAGCGGGAAATGAAGCGAAATCCACAGCATGGTGGAACCCTGGCCGGCTCCGGTTCACGACCGGCGCGGGATGCAGCCGGATCGGCTGGCCGAGCACCGCGCCGCGGCGCTTCAGGATGCGCACGGCGAGATCGCCTTCGCAGGTGTCGAGGGCGAGGCGCAGCGCAGCCGGCGAAGCTTCGCCGGCGGCGCGCGGGGGTCGAAACAGGACGGCCAGCGCCTGCGTTCCTGCGGCGGCAAGCTGCAGGCGGCGCAGCTCGGGCCAGGCGATCTTCCCGGGCCATGCGAGCACGGCGCCGCAGCTGTTGGAGCGCAGCACCTGCTCGACCGCCCACAGTGTCTCGCGCGGGGAGCGGGTCCTGACCACGATGAGCCGCGCCAAGTCTATGCCCGCGGCTTGCAGGGCCGGCGCGTACGGCAGGTAGGGCGGGGCGATCCACGCCAGCCAGCGCCCACGTGCCGACAGGCTCGCGAGCGCATGACCGAGGATGCGCAATTCGCCGATCCCCTCGTGCTGCGGCAGGATCTCGGTCAACGCCGCGGCCGGCCAGCCGCCGCCCGGGAGTTCCGCATCGAGCGCGGGGAATCCCGTCGGCACGCTCGGCGTGATGACGTTCCCGAGCGCGCTGCCGCGCCATATGGCAGGGTGATTGAGGACGGCACTGACAGATTGTGTAGCCATATGCCCATCAGCGATTACGCTTCAGCCTGCAAAAAAACGGTCTGGGTGTGACTTAACAGCGCTGGTCGGAGTCGAGTATCCGGATATTCGCTCCATGTCCGGCCATCCAGCTTTCTGCCGGTTTTGCTCTTCCGTTTACCGCCCCACTGCTTGAAGAAGAAGGCAACACCAGCTTCCAGACACTGGTCCCGGATATCTCTTATCCAAGCAGGATCAACTGGACGAGCCTTGGGACCGGATTCCCCACCAACAATTACCCAATCAATCCCCGACAGGTCGAGATCGCGCAATGGTCCAAGCAGGGGTTCTAGAGACAGGAACTTGATGTGAGCGTGGGTCTCCCGCAGGTGGCCGATCCTGAACGCGTATTTCTGATTTTCAACACTGACGCCCATCCAGACGTTGCGATGCCAATCGAGGTCTTTGTCGAGCTCCAGCAAACGCTCAGGCCGTTTAGTAAGGATCTGAAATTGGTGATGGCTCGCTTGAGTCATCACAGAAAATACTTTCTGGATGAAACTGACCGGTACGTTTTCCTGGAATAAGTCGCTCATCGAATTGACAAAAATTCGCCGCGGCTTCTTCCAATGGAGCGGGATTGAAAGCATGTGTTCATGTAAAGCTAAGGTGAAGCCATTCACATAATTCGGTTGCCCCATGGCTTGCAACCTCAGTGACATACGCTCGGCATAGCAATGCTTGCAACCCGGGCTGATCTTCGTGCAGCCGGTGAGCGGGTTCCAGGTCGCTTCCGTCCACTCAATCGGTGAAAGTTGGGCCATGTCAGTTGTCTCCCTTAGCGCCAAAGTCCCACGCTAGTTGCGGGTTTTCGTATTTCTTAACTTCTTTCCAAAACTGCTGACCGAGTTTGTTTCTGCTGAAGAATGCCAGACGATAAAGCGGAAGGTTTTTCTCCGTAGAGCGGATCAATTGAGTTTGCTCGGCCGCATGTCCACGATAACCCAGTTCCTCCATTCTTGTCGCGTAGAAATTGGTGAGGAAGCTATCAAAGGTTTCCTTCTTTGATTCTGCTTTTCGCCATGCGTCTCGCCATTCTGGAGTTCCAACAAACTCATCCAGCGTTTTGTTCTCTGGTCGAATGTAAACGTGCGACACGTTGCGGGCGGCGTCCATTCCGGTCGGTATAAGAATCAGGAAGTCGATGTATAGTTGTGCCAATTGTTCGATAGTCGAAAAGCGCAGATTTTCGAGGTTCCAGGGATCGGCGAAGCAAAATGTCAAAAATCTCTTTTTTGTTTTTCCGTATTCACGAACTTCCATTGCAATCTTGTTTGTTTCTTCGTTTGCATCCCCGGGAATGAAGTGAACATCTGCGTTGGCGTAGTTTTTACGAACACGCTTTTCGAGCGCGCCAAGTTTCTGAGGGTCTTTCTCGCAAAAGATGTATCGGTCAAACCTGTCTGGAATTTCGAGCGCTAAAAGAGGGGAGGCAAGCAAGATTGTGTTCGTGCCCCTGACTCGTGACCGACCGCTACCCGCAAACAGATCCACGTAGATTCTGGCATCCCATTTATTCTTCATTGAGGTTCCAAATACCTTTGCATACCCTTGGAGTAATCGATATTTCTGTTCTCCCCATGGCCCGATTTCGGGGGCGATAAGGCCGTCATCGTCTATTTGAGTAGTCATTAGAGAGACCTCCCGCCGCGAATGATCCCGACCGCGACCCCCTCGATCGCGAGGGGTGTGCGGCGCAGATCCACTTCGATGGGCTCGAAGTCCGGGTTCTCCGGCAGCAACTGTACCCGGCTGCCCTGGCGCTTGAAGCGCTTGACCGTGACCTCGTCGTGCAACCGCGCGACGACGATCTGCCCAGAGCGCGCTTCATGGGTGCTGTGCACGGCGAGCAGATCGCCATCCAGGATGCCGGCATCGCGCATGCTCAGGCCGCGCACCTTGAGCAGGTAATCGGCGCGCGGCTTGAACAACGCCGGGTCGACGCGGTAACGCGCCTGTACATTCGCCTCGGCGAGGATCGGGCTGCCGGCGGCGACCCGTCCGATCAGCGGCAGGCCCGGCTCCGTCTTCAGGCGTATGCCGCGAGAAAGGCCTTCGGTGACCTCGACGGCTCCTTTGCGAGCGAGCGCCTTGAGATGGTCCGCCGCGGCGTTGGGCGAGCGGAAACGGAAAGCGCGGGCGATTTCGACGAGCGTCGGCGGGAAGCCGTTTCCCTCGATCGCGTCCTGAATGAACTGAAGTATCTGCGCCTGGCGCGAAGTGAGTTGATCCATGAGTGCCCCGGCAAGCTGAATACTGTAATTATATACAGTAGTCTCCGGCCTGGGACAAGCGCCGCGCGGCGGCGGCGCTAAGCGGCTGATTCGAGAGGCTCTACCAGCGCCGGCTCATCGTTGCGGGGCGTATTGACGCGGGTGCTGACAGGGTGCGCCGCCATCATTCCGGCGGGGCAGGGTTTCAGCAGCTCCTTCAATTTCGCAATCGCCTGGTTGGCGGGATCGAGCCACGCCGTGTGGTCTTCCGGGGCAAGGATCACCGGCATGCGGTCGTGTATCCCGCGCATCAGCTCGTTCGCCTCGGTCGTGATGATGGCGCAGGAATGCACCGGCCCGTCGGGGCCGTTCCAGCGCTCGGTCAGGCCCGCGAAGGCAAAGAGATCCGCGCTCGCGGGACGGATGTAGTACGGCTGCTTTCTGCCGGCGACGGTTTTCCACTCGTAGAAGCCGCTTGCCGGAATCAGGCACCGCCCGCGCTTGAACGCGCTGCGAAACGATGGCTTTTCGGCGACCGTCTCGCCGCGCGCGTTCGCGAGCTTGTTCCCGATCGCCGGGTCCTTCGCCCAGCCGGGAATCAGCCCCCACCGGTAGAGATCGGCGACGCGCCCCTGCTCCGGATCCTGCCGGACGATCAGAACGTTGGTAGAGGGGGCGATGTTGTAGCGCGGGGTGATGTCAGGCATCAGCCCGAGCTTGAAGTAGAGGGCGATGACTTCGGGATGGGTGTGGAGCGAGTAACGGCCGCACATGGGACGTATGATTAGAGAATTATTGTTGAGTTTGTTGTCATTGTGCTGTTTTCTTTGCGCCCATCCTCACCCCCGCCCCTCTCCCGAGTGGAGAGGGGTGGCTCGAGATGCCCTTCCCCCGCGTGGGGGAAGGGCATGGGATGGGGGATTGCGTCTTTGCGTCGAGATTTTAGACGTACACTGTTCACTCGCGGGGTCTTTGGACCACCTTGCCGATCTCGCGCGCCTGGGACATCAGCCCTTCCTTGGTGATCGAGTCGTGGACCGGCAGCCCTGCGCCGCGCAGCCCCCGCGCCGTCCAGACGTTGCAGGTGCGAGACAGGCTGAACGACTCCCGCGCCGGATAGAACCGGCTGTCGCCGTACAGCCCCGGACCGAGCGGCGCGACGGCCGGCGCCCCTGCGCGATCGTAGGCGTCGTGAATGTAGCGTACCAGGCGCTCGAAGCCGTCGCGGGAAAGCTTGACCTCGATGATTTCGCTCGCCGGGAAATTCGCCGCCAGCGGGCCGCGCACACCGGCGACGTGCAGCACACTGGGATTATCGGATCCCAGCGCCGCCCTCAACGTCCCCCACAGGCCCTGGTCGCGCCCCATGTAATAGTCACGGTCCCCCCAGCCCACCTCGAGGTACTCGGCCTGCGGGAAATCGCGGCTCTCGGGCCACAGCCCGGCGGGAATATCCGCGCGCCGGACCGCAATTCCCGAGTGCATGTCGTGGGCCACCAGAAAGACTGCTACAACCGATCCGTCGCCCTGCGGCCGGGCCGGGCCGGGCGGCGGCGCAGCGCAGGCGCCGAGCGCGAGCAGGATCAGCGGTAACAGAACCCCTCTCAGGGACATCATGGATTCTTGAATCTTTCCGTACCGTGCCTACCACACGCGGAGCTTGATCTGAAGCACCACGGCACCATGAACTCTTTCCTTGATCGTCGGCACGATGCTGAAATTGGCGCCCACGCGTTTGCCCTCGACGGCCAGCAACGGAAACAGCCCTATGAACCAGCCGCCGTCGTTCATCTTTGGATAGCCGTCGAAGACGCCGAGCGCAATGCCCGCGCTGACGTCGATGTCGTAGGGCCGCCAATGCAGCGGCCGCCACTGGTATGCGGCATAGCGACTTCTTTTCCGGTCGCTGTTGATATAGTTGCCCGCCATCACGGCGTGGTCGGGCGCGAGCACCGCTTCCACGCCCACGCCCCAATTGTCCTCCCGGAACTCCCGGGCGCGATCGAAATGCCACGAAAAAAACCCCGGATTGAGCCAGACCTGCCGCGGACGTTGGACGTCCTCCGCATAAGCGCTGGATACAGCGGCGAGGAATGGGAAAACCACCCGAAGGAGAGACACGAGGAAACCCCCGATGATGCCGGAAATAGCCGCGCGGCTGAAGTCGCGTGCGTGCATGACGCGTTGGCCCAAAGGGGGGCAGTTTACTAAATTACCCGTGTGAGGCGTAAACTAGTCGCCATTCACGCTCCATCACGTCACGCAGTATCATGTCACGCATCATCATGTCACGCTTCATGCGAAAGGAGCTTCGCCATGTGCTTTGACTACCACGAACGTCTCGCCTGGATCCGCCGCATCGAGCAGATGGAAAAGGAGCTGAAAGAAGCCGAACTGGCCAAGGCAAAAGCCGGAAGGAAAGAGGCAGACGGGCGGCAAGCAGCGCCGCAACCGGACGCAGAGGAACAGCCGGTTCCAGCCTGATCGTGCCGGCTCGAGCGAGAAACCCCGCGCAGGCGGGGTTTTTTTCGCTAGCGGTCACGTCCCAGCCTGTCACGCCCCATCACGTCACGCTGTATCATGTCACGCTGTATCACGTCACGCCCCATCACGTCACGCTCCATCCCCAAGGTCGATTTCTTACTGCTACGATACTTGCCCCGCCAGTCAACACGACGAAGGACGTGCACGCCATGCCCATTACCGGCAAATGGATCTTCACGGCTGCCATGGACGTCGATCCCGACAAGGAAGCCCTCTTCAACGAAGTG
>JBGQGU010000221.1:0-5755 GCA_041497655.1 Gammaproteobacteria bacterium | reverse complement strand
GTTGACGCTGTAGATGCCGATGCACGAGAACGCCATGATGGCGGGGAACAGCAGGCGGTAGGGCACCTTCAGCAGCATGACCCACATGCCGATCAGCGGCAGGTTGAGGATCACCAGCATCAGGTTGCCGATCCACATGCTCGCGATCAGGCCCCAGAAGAGATCCGGTTTCTGGGTCATCACCTGCGGTCCCGGCGCGATGCCCTGGATGGTGAGCGCGCCCAGCATCAGCGCCATCACCGCGCTCGCCGGGATGCCGAGCGTCAGCGTCGGGATGAACTTGCACTGGGCATCGGCGTTGTTCGCGGACTCGGGGCCGGCCACGCCCTCGATCGCGCCCTTGCCAAAGCGTGAGGGATCCTTGGCGAGTTTCTTCTCGATCATGTAGGAGGAAAACGAGGCGATCGCGGGCCCGGTGCCGGGCAGCACGCCCATGAACGCTCCGACGGCGGTGCCTCTGACGATCGGCCAGAAGGATTTTTTCAGGTCGTCCTTGGTGGGCATGAGGCCCGTCACCTTGTTGGTGAACACTATGCGCTCCTCGGTCTCGCCGAGGTTGCTCACGATTTCCCCCACCGCGAACACCCCTACCGCGATGACGATGAAGCCGATTCCGTCGGTCAGCTCCGGGATACCGAAGCTGTAGCGCGCCATGCCGGAGTTGACGTCGGTGCCGATGATGCCGAGCAGCAGCCCCATCGCCACCATCGCGAACGACTTGATCATGTCGCCGTGCGCCAGCACGGCCGCCATGACGAGGCCCATCA
This sequence comes from Gammaproteobacteria bacterium, assembly GCA_041497655.1. GTDB lineage: Bacteria > Pseudomonadota > Gammaproteobacteria > Burkholderiales > SG8-41 > SG8-41. The sequence goes on along the minus strand of JBGQGU010000221.1, from coordinate 4,988 downwards.
ACATCAGGGAGAAGTACTCCGGCGCGCCGAATTTCAACGCAAGTTCCGCGAGCGGCGGGCCGAACAGCGCGATGATCAGCGTGCAGACCGTGCCGGCGAAGAACGAACCGACCGCCGCGATGGCGAGCGCCGGCCCGGCGCGTCCCTGGCGCGCCATCTGGTAGCCGTCCAAGCAGGTGACGACCGAGGAAACCTCACCCGGGAGATTTACCAGGATCGCGGTGGTCGAGCCCCCGTACTGCGCGCCGTAGTAGATGCCGGCCAGCATGATTAGAGCCGCGACCGGCGGCACGTTGAAAGTGATCGGCAGCAGCATCGCGATCGTCGCGAGCGGACCGATGCCTGGCAGCACGCCGATCAGCGTGCCCAGAAAGCAGCCGATGAAACAGAACCACAGGTTCTGCCACGTCAGCGCGACGGCGAAGCCGAAAACGAGATTGTTGAAGAGATCCATATCAGTATCCCCACATGCCCTTGATCAGCGGATACGGCAGGCCCAAGGCAGTGATGAACCCCAGGGCGCAGGCTATGGTGAGGCCGATGGTGAGCAGGATGACCTCCACCCATTTGAAATCTCTCCCCGCGGCCGCCGATATCGGTATCAGCGCCGCCATCGCGGGGATGAACCCCGCTTCCTCCATCAATACGCCGAAGACAACCGTCGCAAGCGGCAGAACGATGAGCGCCCGGATCGACCAGTTGCCCTCGATTTTCTCGTGCTCCTTGCGCAAGCCCAAGGCGAGGACGTAAGTGCCCATCAGGATCATGAGGGCGCTCAACACGATGGGGAAATACCCGGGCCCCATGCGCAAGGCCGAGCCGAACGGGTAATCGAGGGCGAACCACCAGCCCGCGGCGCCAATGGCGATGTAATGCAGGCCGGCCCACAAATCCTTATTCGTGCGCCATTCGAGTTTCATTCAGGATCTCCACAGGTGTAGGCACGCGCGTATGCATGCGAATGACAGGCCAGACTCGTCACGGACGGCTCCTCCTCCACATGATTAGAGCCCCGCTTCACGTTTCTTATTCTAGGGCCTTTCCGTCCTCCAGCGCCGGGGCCAGGACGCTGCGGGCAGGCCGTTACCTTTCGGATGGAGCCGTCCGCCGCCAACGCGGCCACAGTCCACCATGTAAACGAAGTGGATAATAGCCGACTTTTTACAGTATGGCGAGTGTGCTATCCCCCCTTAAAAAAAGGGGGGGCCAACCCGCACTGCGACGGTGCGCCATAAGGACCCAGGAGCGTCAACCTTTCATGAGGCTTACTATTGAGCTTTTCGAAAGTGTTTGACACGAGCCAGGGCGAACTTGGGCAAGAATTTCCACCCCCCCGTCACCTTCGGTGCCACCCCTCCTCAGAGAGGAGGGGAATAATTTCTCCCCTCCTTTCCAAGGAGGGGTGCCGGCAGCGCTGGCGGGGTGATTCCGTCAAGTAATTAGGAAATGTTCAATAATTGAGCCTGGCATCGAGGAACTGCCTGGCCCGCCGTACCAGCTCGTTTTCACATGCCGGTAAAGAAGGGGTCGGCACCGGTGACTTGCACCTGCTCCGAGTCGCGCCCAGCCCCGTTCACCGCGACGCGCCACTTCACGCAGCCAAGCCTGATCAAGAGAAGGACTGGTCGCGCTTCGTCATGTCACGCTTCATCACGTCACGCCTGTCGTGGAGAGGGCCGAGATGCTCTGGAAACTGTCGTGGCGTTGCAACGCCACGCTTTGCTATTTGTGCATCGCAATAGTAGTATCCGCGTCCATTCCCCAACGGCGGGCGCAAGTGCCGTTCCAGCCTTGATGGACATGCTTGTTGCTCAATGCTTACCGTGCCACATCATGCCTCGGTCATGGGCATTTGACGGCTCGACATAGCTGGAACGGCACAAGTTGTCCAACGCTTCTCAACAGCAACAATCCCGCGCGGCGCTGACGCTCCTCGCGTTCGGTGTCGTTTTCGGCGACATCGGCACCAGCCCCCTCTACGCGGTCAAAGAGACCTTTGGGCCCGGGCACGGCATCGCGCTGACGACGGAGAACGTCCTCGGCGGCCTGTCGACGATCTTCTGGGCGCTGATGATCGTCGTCTCGCTCAAGTACGTGATGCTCATCATGCGCGCCGACAACCGCGGGGAGGGCGGGATCATGGCGCTGCTCGCGCTGGCCTCGGCCTCCATCAAGTCGCATCCCGAGTGGCGCCCGCCGTTGCTCGTGGCGGGCGCAATCGGCGCCGCGCTCTTCTACGGCGACGCGGTACTGACGCCCGCGATCTCGGTGCTGTCGGCGGTCGAGGGCCTGGAAGTTGGAACTTCCGCACTCAGGCCCTACGTGCTGCCGATGGCCGTGGGCGTGCTGGTCGCGCTGTTTCTGTTCCAGCGCCGGGGCACAGCGACGGTCGGCACGCTGTTCGGGCCGGTCACCCTGCTGTGGTTTCTTGCGCTCGCCGCGGCCGGCGTTTATGGCATTGCGCAGAACCCCGCCGTGCTGGGCGCGCTCAATCCTTGGCATGCCGTTCACTTCTTCACCAGTCATATCCTGGCTTCGTTCGTGGTGCTGGGCTCGGTGGTGCTCGCCGTCACCGGCGCGGAGGCGCTCTATGCGGACATGGGGCATTTCGGCAAGGGGCCCATCCGGCTGGCGTGGTTCGGCCTGGTGCTGCCGGCGCTGGCGCTCAACTATTTCGGACAGGGCGCGCTGCTGATCGCGGACCCGCAGGCGGTGAAGAATCCGTTCTACCTGCTGGTGCCGGGTTGGGCGCTTTATCCGATGATCGCGCTCGCCACGGCGGCGACGGTGATCGCCTCGCAGGCGACGATCTCCGGCGCGTATTCGATGACCAAGCAGGCGATCCAGCTCGGTTTCCTGCCGCGCATGAACATCGTGCACACCTCGGCGACGATCATCGGCCAGGTCTACATCCCGGCGATCAACTGGTTCCTGCTCGCCGCGGTGCTCGCGGCGGTCGTCGGCTTCGGTTCCTCTTCCGAGCTCGCGTCGGCGTACGGCGTGGCGGTCACCGCGACGATGCTGGTGGACACGCTGCTCACCTTCTTCGTGATCCGCTATGGCTGGGGCTACCCCCTCGCGTTGTGCCTCGCCGCGACCGGATTCTTCATCCTCGTGGACGCCGCTTTCTTCTCGGCGACGCTCCTCAAGATCGCCGAGGGCGGCTGGTTTCCGCTTGCCATCGGCGCCGCGGTCTTCACGCTCATGGCGACCTGGCGGCGCGGGCGCGAGATACTGATCGAGCGGCTGCGGACTTCCACCGTGCCGCTCGAGCCGTTCCTGGAATCGCTGTTCCGGGACGTGCCGCAGCGCGTGGCAGGGACGTCGGTGTTCCTGACGGCGACGCCCGAGGTGGTCCCGCACGCGCTGCTGCACAACCTCTATCACAACAAGGTGCTGCACGAGCGCGTGGTGTTTCTCACTGTGACAGTGAAGGACGTGCCCACGGTGGCGCCTGGAGATCGCGTCACGGTGCAGGCGCTCGGCCACGAGTGCTACCGGGTGACGCTGGCGTTCGGCTTCATGGACCGGCCCGACGTGTGGCATGCATTGAGCGAATTGTGCCCGCTGCAGGGACTCGGCTTCGACCTGATGCAGACTTCGTTCTTCTTGAGCCGCGAGACCGTGATCCCCGTCGCCGGCGTGGTGGGCGGCATGGCGCTGTGGCGCGAGCGGCTCTTCGCCACGATGGCGAGGAACGCCGGCAGCGTGGTCGAGTACTTCAATATCCCTACGAATCGCGTGATCGAATTGGGAACGCAGGTGCAGATCTAGGGATGGGGGATGAGGGATGAGCGCGGAGGGATGCGGGAAAAGCGCCACCACCCCGGCGCTGCCGCGCCACCCCTCCTCGACAAGGAGGGGAGTCAAATCACGATTCACGAATCACGCCTCAGCGTCCCTTGAAGTCGGGCTTCCTCTTTTCCAAGAATGCCCGCACGCCCTCCTTGTAGTCGGAAGTACCGAAGCAGGCGAAGCCCTCATCCCATTCCTCTGGGGAGACCTTCGCGGTGACGGCGAGGCGCTCGATGAACTGCTTGTGCCAGCGGTTGACGAGCGGCGCGCCCTCGGCGATGCGGCGGGCGGTGGCGTAGGCCTCTTTCTCCACCCCGTCGTCCGGCACGACGCGGTTGACGAGCCCCTTGCGGTAGGCCTCATCCGCGTCGAACACCCGGCCTTCGAGCAGGATTTCCAGCGCCACCGCGCGCCCGACGAGAGCGAGCAGTCCCATCAGCTCGCCGTAAGCCATGGTGAGCCCCAGTCTGTTGACGGGGATGCCGAAGCGGCTTGAGGTGCCGCACACCCGCAGGTCGCACATCGCGGCGATCTCGAGCCCACCGCCGACGCAGGCGCCCCGGATCATCGCCACCGTGGGATGGCGGCAGCGCGCCACCGCCTGCATGGTGTCGTGGATGATTGTCCCGTACTGCTTCGCTTGCTTCGGGTTGGCGCGTTCGGTGGCGAACTCGGCGATGTCGGCGCCGGCGGCGAACGCCTTGTTCCCCGCCCCGCGCACGACGACGCAGCGCAGGGCGTCGTCGGCGGACAACTGGCGCATCGACTCGCCGAGCCCCGCCCACATCGCGCGGTTGAGCGCATTCAGCCGTTCGGGGTTGTTCAGCGTGACTGTGGCGATCGCGCCGTCACGAGCCACTAATACGGGTTCCAAAGGAAACCTCTCAACGCGAAGGACGCCAAGGAAAAAGCGAACGTTAAACCTGAATCAGGAAGTTTGGTGTTCTTGGCGCCTTGGCGGCTATCTATAGAACAGGTCCACAAGAAACAATCCCGACGGCGGGAAGTAGGTCACCATCATCAGCACCGCGAACAGCACGCCGATGAACCAGATATTGACGCGCGTCACCTCCCATACCGTCGCCTTGGCGATGGAGCAGGCGACCATCAGCACGCTCGCCACCGGGGGTGTCTGCTGGCCGATGCCGAGATTGATGGTCACGATCAGCCCGAAGTGCACTGGGTCGATGCCC
>JBGQGU010000220.1:0-5771 GCA_041497655.1 Gammaproteobacteria bacterium | reverse complement strand
CGGAGGGCGCGTAATCGGTGCGTCAACGTACATACGTCGCGCGCTTTGCGCCGTAGCCTTGATATTGGAAGTTCAACCGGGAGAAGCACCATGGGAATCCTGAACGAAGCCACGGCGCGCGCGCACGGTGCGGTGGACCAAGTGGCCGATGCTGCGGCGCCCGCCGCGCAGTGGCTGGAGGAGCAAAGCGAAACCCTGACCGCCAGCGGGGAGAAGCTCCTGGACAGCACGTGCAAATACGTTGCCGCGCATCCGCTGCAATCGCTCGGATTGGCGTTGGCTGCCGGTTACCTGATCAGCCGGCTCACGCGTTAATGTCGCAACTAAGGGCCAAGGGAATCGTCGAGGAGCTCTCCGGCGCGTTCGCTTCCGCGCGGTGGCTGCTGTCGAATATCCTGGATCTGTTCACCCTTGAGGCCCGGCGCGCCGGCCTGACGCTGGTGTTGATACTTGCCTGCGGCGCGATCGGCGCGATCCTCGTCGTCGCCGCATGGCTCGGCCTAATGGCCGCGCTCGCCCTGTGGGCGGTTGCCCTCGGAGTCAGCTGGGAAGCCGCACTCGCTGCACTGGCCATTGCCAATCTGGCAGTTGCCGGGGCGCTGTTCTGGCTGTGCGTCCGGGTGAGCCGTGGGCTGTTGTTTTCGGCGACCCGGCGCCAGTTGCGGCCAAATCGGCTCGAGCTGGTCTGAAATGGCGCGGCATGCGTCTGCGATTGTCGCCGCCGAACTCCGGGTGGTGCAGTCCCGTCGCGACCTGCGCGATGCCTTGCGCCGCCTGCGGTGCCGGCTGACTCGACCGTCCTTCTTCGCCGCTGCCGCGGCCGTGGGAGCGCTCCTCGGCTACTCGCTGATGCGCCGCGGCCGCACGGGCGTGGTGGCGGGGGCGCTGGCGACAGCGTTGATCCGCTACGGCGTGCAGCATCTGCTGTTGTCAAGAGCCAGCACTCCCGCAGCCGCGCCGCCCGCTCCTTCAGTCTGAGATCGAAGGACCGCGCTTCCCAGCGATCGAGGTCCATGGCTTCCGACGCCTCGAGGTCGTCGGCGCGCCACGGGGCAGGCGACGGCCAAGGTGGCTTGTTTCTTGCCAGATGTACTCATGATGATGTTTCGATGATTGCTTTGCTATGGCTCAGAAAACAATACTAAGTGGTCACTTACGTATTGTCGGTCCGCAGTGACAGGCCATCTACCGGCTGGCGCACGCAGCCGAGCAGCGCACGTACAAGGCGCCACGGGCTATGTACGTTTTCGGACAGAATGGGTAGCATAAACAGCTATGAGCAAGATGTTTGCCGCTTCCACTGCGCCCAGTGCGAAGGACAATCACCTTCTGGCTGCCCTGCCCGAGGCAACCTACCAGGGGCTGCTGCCCTTTCTGGAGAGGTTGTCGCTCCCACTCGGCATGGTGGTCTATGAGTCCGGCGGTGCGCAAGGCTACGTGTACTTCCCGACGAGCAGCATCGTGTCGCTCCTGTACGTGCTGGCAGACGGCGCCTCGGCGGAGATCGCCGTCACCGGCAGCGAGGGCCTGGTGGGCGTCGCCCTGTTCATGGGCGGCGAGACCACGCCGAGCCGCGCGGTGGTCCAAAGCGCCGGCGAGGGTTACCGGCTCAGGGCTGCGGTGCTGAAGAAGGAGTTCGAGGCCGGCGGCGAGCTGCAGCACCTCCTGCTACGCTTCACGCAGGCGCTGATCACGCAGATGACGCAGACCGCGGTGTGCAACCGCCACCATTCGGTGGACCAGCAGCTTTGCCGCTGGCTGCTGATGAGCCTGGACCGGCTACCCGGCAACGAGCTGGTGATGACCCAGGAGCTGATCGCCAACATGCTCGGGGTGCGCCGCGAGGGCGTTACCGAAGCCGCCGGCAGGCTGCAGTCCGCGGGGCTGATCCACTACCGCCGCGGCCACATCGAAGTTCGCGACCGGCGGCAGCTGGAAGCGCGCGTGTGCGAGTGCTACGCCGTGGTCAAGAAGGAGTATGACCGGCTGCTTCCGGAAGCCGCCCAACGACTGCACGCGCACTAAAGGTAGACCTTCCCCCGCGGGATGCTGAAGCAAGGGTTGCGTTCAGCCTATCTGTTACGTGCGGGAGCGCACATACGGCGCGCGCTCCAGCGTGGATTATTTGAGTTGGATGCGAACGCGCCGCACCCGGAAGCAAACCATCTTCTCGCCGCTCTGCCGGCGGCGGAGTTCACGCGGCTGTCGCGGCACCTCGTGTCGCTGCGCTACATGATGAACGAACACTCCGCCGCGGATATCGCCGAAGGTCAAGTAGCGCGTCTGCGAGTACTACGCGACCATCAGGCGCGAGTCCGACCGGCGGCTGGTCCCAAACGCCAGCCCGCACTGCCGGCCGGCATCCCGAACAGCCTGCTTGCCGCACTGCCGCGCGAGTCCTACCTGCGGCTGCGCCGCGGCCTCTCGCCGGTCACATTGGCCTTCGGCGAGGTGCTCTACGAGCCCGGGAAGCCGATCCGGGAGGTTTACTTTCCCGGCGTAAGCCTGATTTCCCTGCTCACGCCGGTGGACGGCCACCTCGCGCTCGAGGTCGGTCTGGTGGGCCGCGAGGGCATGGTCGGCATTCCCCTGGCGCTGGGCATCGACGTTTCGTCGGTGCGCGCCCTGGTGCAGGGCGCCGGGTTCGCCTTGAAAATGAACGCGGCCCGCTTCCGCACCGAGCTGCGCGGCAGCCCGCCCCTGCAGCGCGAGCTGCACCGCTATGTCCACGCGCTGATGGCGCAGATCTCGCAGACTGCCGCGTGCAACCGCTTCCACGTGGTGGAGGCACGGCTTGCCCGCTGGCTTCTGATGACCCGCGACCGCGTGCGTTCGGCAGAATTTCGCATGACGCACGAATTTCTTTCGCACATGCTCGGCGTACGCAGGGTGGGCGTCACCGAAGCGGCTTCCGCCTTGCAGCGGCGGAACCTGATCGAGTACAGCCGCGGCAACATCAGGATCCTGGATGACCGCGGCCTCGAAGCGGCCTGCTGCAGCTGCTACGGGATCGTCAGTGACATGCATGACGGCGCACTGCGCGGTTAAGCGGGAAGCGCGCCGGTTTAGCGCCCGCTCGTCGCCTGAAAACAAAAAGCCCGGTCCTCTTTCGAGCAATGAAATGACAACGTCCGTCGCGGACAAAGGCGGAAAGTCGTTGTCGAACCGAAATGACTCCCGTGTTCCGTCTTCCCCGCCCTGGCACCAAAACGAAAATCCTGCTGGGTCTGTGCATCGCGCTTGCCATCGTGGCGGCGCTGTTCGACTGGAACTGGTTTCGCCATCCCCTCGAGCGATACCTCATTGATCGGTCGCACCGCGAAATCCGAATCGGCGACCTGCATGTCGATTCCGGGTGGTCGCTTGAACCGACGGTGCGCGTGCGCGACGTCTACGTCGAGAACGCGCCATGGGCGGACAAGCGGCCCGCCGCGGTCGCCGGCGAAGCGTCTTTCACCTTCTCGCTGAAGAGCCTGTGGGAAGGCTGGCCGGTGATTTCCCGGCTGGTGCTCATTGATGCCGACATCGACCTGGAAAGGCAGGCGGACGGGTTGCGGAACTGGCGCCTGAGGAACCCCGACGATCGTGCGCGGGGCAAGGTCAGGGTGATGCGCCTGGAAGCGCAGCGCACCAAGATCCGTTTCGTACGCCGCGACATCGATCTCGAAGTGATCGCTGCATCCAGCCCGCTGGACCCCGCGGCAAATGCCCATGGCGCGGCGCTGTCGTCGCGGATCGGCTTCGAAGGCGAGTACCACGGCGTCAAGTTCTCGGGCGAAGTATTGGCCGGCGAACGGTTGACGCTCCTGGATACCGGGGAATTCTTTTCCCTGCGGGGTCATATGGCCGCCGGAAAATCCCGGCTCGACATCGACGGCAGCATTGCCGACCTGTTCCGGCCGTCGGCCGCGGATGCGAAGATACGCCTTGCCGGACCTTCGCTGTCGGAACTGGAGCCCTTCATGCGCGTTCCGCTTCCTGCCTCGCGGCCCTATGAGGTCGAAACACGACTCCGGCAGACGAAAGACGAGTTCTCCTGTACCGGTTTGCGGGCAAAGGTCGGGGGGACAGACCTCGCCGGGGAGGTCAGTTTCGACCGGAGTGCAGAGCGCCCAATGCTGCGTGCCGAGTTGCGCAGCGACTCGGCCGATCTCTCCGACCTCGGTTCCCTTGTAGGCCTCGGCCATGCGCCGGGCCAGGCCGCGACCACGTCTGCTGCAGGCAAGGCGGCAGCCGGTCGGGCCGAAAAGGAACCGGGCAGATCCGGGCGCATTTTCCCCAGCGGAAAAATCAACCTCGAGCATCTGAGCGCACTCGATGCGCATGTGAGCCTGGACGCCAGAAAGCTGACGGCGAGCGATCTGCCGGCGCTGGAGAGTCTGCGTTTCAGCGCCGAGCTCAAGAGCGGAATCCTGAAAGTGAAGCCGATCCACGTCGGCCTGGCCGGCGGCCATGTCGCGGGATGGCTCACCCTGGACGGCCAGCAGCAGCCGGCGTCCGCGCGTGCGCAGCTCGAGCTTCAGGATATCCGCCTCGAAAAGCTGCTCGCCATGCTGGCGGACGCGCCGTTCACCGCGGGGCCGATCGCGGCGCGCCTCGAGCTGCGGGGGCACGGCGCGTCGGTCGCTACGATTCTCGGCGCTGCATCGGGCACGCTGGCGCTCACAATGGACGGCGGACGCATCTCCAATCTGCTGGATGCAAAGCTCGGCCTGAACGGCGGAAAAATCCTGCGCCTGCTGATCGCCGGAGACCGGTCCATCGCCATCAACAGCCTGGACGTGGCCTTCGATTTCGACAAGGGCTCCGGAACCTCGAGAAACATTATTCTCGATACGGAACAGACGCGCGTGCTCGGCACCGGCAGCATCAACCTGCGCGACGAAACCGTCGATCTGCTGCTGACGCCGCATCCGAAGAAGCCGGGCCTCTTCTCGCTGCGGTCGTCGTCCATCCATGTCGACGGATCGTTCAGGCACCCGCAATTCGCGATCGTCGAAAAGAGCGAGTAAAGCCCAAGAGCAGGGCCGAGAGACGAGAGACGAGAAAATTCCACGAAAACTTGCAGCCGCAAACGAGAAAGCCCGGTCCTCTTGCGAGGCCGGGCTTCTTCGTTTGCAGATGGTCTGGCGGTAACCTACTTTCGCGTGCGAATGCACACTATCATCGGCGCAAACCCGTTTCACGGTCCTGTTCGGGATGGGAAGGCGTGGGTCCAGGCTGCTATGGCCGCCAGATTGACTCTGGGCTCGCCCCTCGAGCGGGATGTCCCGCCGTCGGCACGAGCCGCGATCCGGATTGAAGTGAAGCCAGGTAAGAGATTGCGCCAAGCGCTCTATGAGCCGTTCGCTGTGCGCACGGTTATAGGGTCAAGCCACACGGGCAATTAGTACAGGTTAGCTCAAGGCCTTACGGCCCTTGCACACCCTGCCTATCAACGTCCTGGTCTAGGACGACCCTTTAGGGAGGTTAAACCTCCGGGAAGTCTCATCTTGGGGCACGCTTCCCGCTTAGATGCTTTCAGCGGTTATCGCTTCCGCACATAGCTACCCGGCGATGCCACTGGCGTGACAACCGGTACACCAGAGGTGCGTCCACTCCGGTCCTCTCGTACTAGGAGCAGCCCCCCTCAAACTTCCAACGCCCACGGTAGATAGGGACCAAACTGTCTCACGACGTTTTAAACCCAGCTCACGTACCACTTTAAATGGCGAACAGCCATACCCTTGGGACCGGCTACAGCCCCAGGATGTGATGAGCCGACATCGAGG
>JBGQGU010000219.1:0-5775 GCA_041497655.1 Gammaproteobacteria bacterium | reverse complement strand
TTTGTCGAACTTAGGTCCGACAAACTCCTTAGGCAAAACCGCCTGCTGGAAAACAGCGAAAAAGGGACATGGAAATACGAACTCAACCTCGCTCTCGTCGCCAATCGCAGGCCGACAGGGCGTATTCCGTCAAGTCTGATGCCAAATCCTCAGGCGGCTTTGGTTTAGCAGACTGGCGGGGCGACAAGTCCGACAGGCTGCTAATGCCGTTCCAACCACAACAGGAACAAAAATGAGTGCGATCGTCGACGTCATTGCAAGGGAAATTCTGGATTCACGCGGGCAGCCGACCGTCGAGGCGGACGTGCTGCTCGAGTCCGGCGTGATGGGCCGCGCGGCGGTGCCTGCGGGGGCATCCACCGGCAGCCGGGAGGCCGTCGAATTGCGTGACGGCGACGCCAAGCGCTACGGCGGCAAGGGCGTGCTGAAGGCGGTGGAAAACATCAACACCGAGATCTGCGAAGCGGTCATCGGGGTGGACGCAACCGAGCAGGGCTTCGTGGACAAGGCGCTGATCGATCTCGACGGCACCGAGAACAAGTCGCGCCTCGGCGCCAACGCCGTGCTCGCCGTGTCGCTGGCGGTGGCCAAGGCCGCGGCCGAGGAGTCGGGCCTGCCGCTGCACCGCTATCTGGGCGGGGCCGGGGCCATGGCGATGCCGGTGCCGATGATGAACGTGATCAACGGCGGCGCCCATGCCGACAACAGTCTCGACATGCAGGAATTCATGATCGTTCCGGTGGGATTCACTTCCTTCCGGGAAGCGCTGCGCTGCGGCGCCGAAGTGTTCCACGCGCTGAGGAAGCTCCTTGCCGATCGCGGACTCTCGACCGCAGTGGGCGACGAAGGGGGGTTCGCGCCGCGGCTGCCCAAGCACGAAGCGGCGATCAAGACCGTCCTCGAGGCGATCGAGGCTGCCGGCTACCAGCCGGCCGATCAGGTTGCGCTCGCGCTCGACTGCGCGAGCTCGGCGTACTTCGAGGACGGCGAGTACACCCTGGCCGCGGAGGGGCTGACCATGAGTTCAGCGCAGTTCGTGGACTATCTCTCAGCGTGGGTGGAAAAATATCCGATCATCAGCATCGAGGACGGGATGGCGGAGGACGACTGGGACGGCTGGAAGCTGCTGACCAAGCGTCTCGGCAAGAAGGTGCAGTTGGTGGGAGACGATATCTTCGTGACCAACACCCGGTTCCTCAAGCAGGGCATCGATAAGGGGGTGGCCAACTCGATTCTGATCAAGGTCAACCAGATTGGCACGCTGACCGAGACCTTCGCGGCGATCGAGATGGCGAAGCGCGCCGGCTATACCTCCGTGGTATCGCACCGATCCGGCGAGACCGAGGACACGACCATCGCCGATATCGCCGTCGCATCGAACGCGATGCAGATCAAGACCGGCTCGCTGTCGCGTTCGGACCGGCTCGCCAAGTACAACCAGCTGCTGCGCATCGAGGAGGACCTGGGAGAGACGGCGAGCTACCCGGGCCGCGGAGCGTTCTACCAGTTGCGCTGAACCGGCGTGAGAGTGCTGACGCTGACCCTCGCCGCCCTGATCGTGCTGATCCAGTATCCGTTGTGGTTGGGCAAGGGCAGCTGGTTCAGGGTGTGGGAGGTGGACCAGCAGATTCGCGCGCAGCGCGAGACTAACCGCCAGCTGCAGGCACGCAACACCGCCCTCGAGGCCGAGGTGCGCGATCTCAAGGTCGGCCTGGAAGCAATCGAGGAACGGGCGCGGAGCGAGCTCGGCATGATCAGGCAGGACGAGATATTCTTCCAGGTGCTGGAGGCTACGCCCGCGGCGGCGCCCCAGACCGCTCCGCAACGCTAAGCGCGCCGCTTCTGCCCATATTCCGTTGTAGCCGTGCCACTTCTCTTTGTTGCAGGTTGCTCTTCTTTTTAACTAATTTTCAACAGGATAGGATTTCGCCACCGGGTTTGCTGACAGTTCGTAGTTACGAGGCCATAATTGGCGGCAAATAAGTTCGTTACAGTGCGGCCACCAAAGGAGGGTAGGTTTATGTCTGAAAAAGTGCGAGTCAATAGCGCTCCTTCGACTCGAAAGAAAAACAATCTATTGCCGGCCGAAGTCGATGCGCAGTTGCAATCGATGGACCGGCGCGATTTTCTGGGCAGGGGCATGGCAATGGCGGGCACCACGCTGGCTGCGGGCGCAGTCGGCGTTACGGCTGCGAGAGCGGCCCCGCTGCCGATTCCCGAGTCCAACAAGAGCATGGGCAAGGGCATTCCGGAGACGGAGTACGGGATGCCATCGAAGTTCGAAAAACACGTCGTGCGCCGGCGCACCGACGTATTTGTAAATCGCCAGAAGTGGTCTGACTGGAGCATGACGCCGCTGCAGTACCAGCCCGGCATCGTCACGCCGAACGGTCTCATCTTCGAGCGTTCCCATGCCGGAACGCCGGACATCGATCCCGCAACCCACCGCCTGGTGATCCACGGCATGGTGAGGCAGCCGCTGACATTCGCGATGGATGATCTCGTGCGCTATCCGTCGGTGTCGCGCTTCCATTTTCACGAGTGCTCGGGCAACGGCCTGACGGATTGGTTGAAGCCTGCTTCGAAGACCGTGCAGCAAACCCATGGACTGCTGTCGGGCGTACTGTGGACGGGCGTACCGGCTGCGACGCTGCTGGAGGAGGCGGGTATCGATCCCAAGGCGAAATGGGTGCTGTTCGAGGGCGCAGACGGCTCGGCGCACACGCGGTCCATACCCATCGAGAAAGTGCTCGACGACACGATGATCGTGTATGCGATGAACGGCGAGGCGCTGCGCCCTGAAAACGGTTATCCCCTGCGAGTGGTGATCCCGGGTTGGGAAGGCAACGTCAGCGTGAAGTGGCTGCGCCGGATCAAACTCGGCGAGGAGCCGTGGCACTTTCGCAGCGAGACAGCGCGTTATACCGACCCGATGCCGGAAGGCAAGTGGCGGCAATTCAGCATGGTGATGGAATGCAATTCCGTCATCACGTCGCCGTCGGGTGGGCAAACGTTGAAACGTCCGGGCTTCTACGAAGTTACCGGGCTCGCATGGTCCGGCGCCGGCAAGGTCCGCCATGTCGACGTTTCGGTCGACGGTGGCCAGAACTGGCGCGAAGCGACGCTGGAAGAGCCGATCATGGACAAGTGCCTGACCCGTTTCAAGATCGGATGGAACTGGAACGGCGGCCCCGCAGTGCTCATGAGTCGCGCGGTCGACAGCACCGGTTATGTTCAACCCTTTGTTCAGGATCTGCAGAAAACGCGGGCCATCGTGGGATTCGTGCAACACCACAACCCGATCCAGCCATGGATCGTCGGTACGAATGGGGAGGTGACCAATGGCACTGGAAAAGCTTAAGCTGCTGGCAGCATCGATTGCCGCTGCGCTCACTGTTATCGGCTGTGCGGGCACCGGTGGCGGCATGGCCGTCAAAAGTGCAACCGGCATTCCACTGGGTGCCACTGGCCCGCATGCGGTGCAGCCGTTGCCGGACAAGCCGCGATTCGGCCAGCCCGTCAGCGAGGCCGACCTTGGCGCGTGGAACATCGACATCCGCACGCCTGACGGCGTTGGACTACCGCCCGGCAGAGGGACAGTCGCCGAAGGCAAGAAGATCTACGAAGCCAGGTGCACCGCCTGTCATGGGGCGGATGCCAAAGGCGGGAGCATGTACGGCACGATGGTGGGCGGTATCGGCTCATTCAAGACCAATGCGCGCGTGCTGACTCCGGGCAGCATGTACCCGTATGCGCCTATCCTGTTTGATTACATCAGGCGGACCATGCCAATGGATTCACCGCAATCGCTGTCCGCTAACGAGGTCTACGCGCTGTCAGCTTATCTGCTCAACCTGAACGGGCTGATTCCGGCCAATGCAGTGATGGATCAAAACTCCTTGCCTAACGTGCAGATGCCCAACCGCGACGGCTTCATCGTCGACGACCGTCCGGATTCCAAGGCAGTGCGCTGCATGACGAATTGTAGATAGCGAGCCGGTCGCGATATTTGCCGGAACACAATGGGAAACCAGCGGGCCCGAATGGGCCCGCTTTGTTTTGACTAGGACGGCCTAATATTCGTGAATATCGAGATTGTTCGCGCCTTATTGCTTCGGCAACCGACGCGAGACCAGACAGGAGGAATATCCGTTCATGGCCGCTCAGGTTTGCTCGCGTGTGCTGCCTTCCCGCCATGTACAATCGTGGCAATACTCAAGGCCCGGACACCTGCCTTGCCGGCGCGCGAGGCAATTGGCGCTGTCTTGGTGTCTGAGATCTTGCGCCAGCGATGCGTAATCATAACGCGGCACGACCGGGGTGGACCAGCCGACAAAGCGTTCAAATATTTTCATGGCGGTGCTCCTGTTCGACAACGTGCTGACATTGTCGGGCACACGGCGGCGAATGAATTTGATGCAGATCAAATCGCGTTGCAGTGCTGGCGAAGCGCTGACATGGCACTGCCGCCAGCTGAACCCGGGAGAGGGCGCCGGGGGGTGAATCGGCACCCGCGCCGTTGCGACGCCGGTTCCCGGTATCTCCAGCGTGCGCGATTTCAATGTTTTCTATCTAAACATTTCGAGAAAACGGTAGAATCGCCTGGTATCGAAGCGTTGATTTTACAGCTTTCATCATCAAATCAAGCAATTGGCAGGAATCCTGCCTTGTCATACGAGATTTGACCGCAGCGTTGCTGGATTTGATCGAGGAGATAGCAGAAATGGCCAAGAATGCCGCCCAATGGGGTGAGCTTCCCAAGTTTCCACCCTCGCATTACGTGGACAGCCGGATCTACACCCACCAGCAGATATTCGAAGAAGAGCGCGAAAAGATTTTCAACAAGTGCTGGTACATCGCGTGCCACGAGTCGGAGATACCGAACCCCTCCGATTACCGCACGTTCCAGCACCCCGGCGGCACGCCGCTGGTCATCGTCCGCGGCGAGGACATGAAAGTGCGCAGCTTCTACAACATCTGCCCGCACCGCGGCAATACGCTGCTCTACGATCCCGCGGGCAATGCCAGGCGCATCACGTGCATCTTCCACGCCTGGTCCTTCGACACGAAGGGCAACTGCATCGACATCTCACGCGAGGAGCAGGGCTATCAAAGCCGCTTCTGCAAGGCCGATGCGGCGTTGCGCGAAGTGCGCACCGAAACGGGGTATGGCGGGTTCGTATGGGTCAATGTCGACGACAATTGCGGACCGCTGATGGACTACATCGGAACCGCGATGAGCGAGCTGGAGCCTTACATCGGCCTACCGCTCGAGGTGTTTCACCTCCACCGCGCGGTCGTCAACACCAACTTCAAGCTGTGGCATGACACCAACAGCGAGTTCTATCACGACTACATGCACTACTTTAACCGGGTGACCGGCATGATGCAGCCCGGTTATTTCGACCGCAAATGCGTCGGCTATCCAAACGGCCATGTCCTGGTCGGATCGATGGAGATCAAGTACGACGCCTACGAAGGCAGCAAGGCGCGCGGCGTGGGCTGGCCCGGGCTCGCCCCCGGCGGCTGGATCTTGATCGATCTCTTTCCAGGCATAACCTATAACCTGCGCACCTCCGTGCTGCGGATGGATACGATGATCCCATTGGGTCCCAACAAGGTGATCATCGAGTACCGGGGCCTCGGGTTGAAGAGCGACACGCCGGCGGAGCGGGCACAGCGCGTTTTCGATCACAACACCATCTGGGGGCCGTTCGGGCGCAACCTGCACGAGGATTTGCTGGGGGTGCACGGCCAGGGCAGGGCCATGCGCGA
>JBGQGU010000218.1:0-5801 GCA_041497655.1 Gammaproteobacteria bacterium | reverse complement strand
CCCGTTGGCGGGTTTTCCTTTTGAAGTTCTGGGGGCCCATACCGTGGATGCTTGAGGCTGCATTCCTGGTTCAGCTCGGGCTCGGCGAATATGTCGAAGCGGCGGTGGTCGGCGGCCTGCTCCTCTTCAATGCGACGCTGGGCTTCGTTCAGGAAGGCCGGGCGAGCGCCGCGCTCGCCGCACTCAAGAAACGGCTTGCGCCGACCGGACTTGTCCGCCGCGATGGCCAGTGGGTCCGGCTTCCGGCGTCTGAGCTTGTGCCCGGCGACGTAATCCGGCTGCCGCTCGGCGCCGTGGTGCCCGCCGACGCTGCCATCGTGTCGGGATCGGTGATGGTCGATCAGTCGATGCTGACCGGTGAATCCGTTCCCGCCGATGCGAATCCCGGTAGGGAGGTCTACGCGGGATCGCTGGTGCGCCGCGGCCAGGCGATCGCCGAAGTTACGGCGACCGGGTCGAAGACGTATTTCGGGCGAACGGCCGAACTCGTGCGCATCGCTCGCTCCGCCAGCACCGAGCAGGCGGCCATTTTCGGGGCAACGCGAAACCTCGCCATCGTGAACGGCGCGATCGGAGCTTTCATCGTCATCTACGCCTACGCCGCGGCGTTACCGTCTACCGATCTGGTCCACCTCGCCGTCACAGCGCTGCTGGCGACGATCCCGGCAGCGCTGCCGGCAACGTTCACACTTTCGGCCGCGTTCGGCGCTCGGATACTCGCCCGGCGCGGCGTGTTGCTGACCCGCCTGTCCGCCGTGCACGAAGCTGCCGGCATGGATGTCCTGTGCGCCGACAAGACCGGAACATTGACGCGGAATGTGCTGGAAGTCGTCGAGGTCACCGCGATGCCGGGGTCTGATCGGGAACGAGTGCTGAGCCTTGCGGCATTGGCCAGCTCCGAGGGGGATCAAGACCCAATCGATGACGCCATACGACGGGCTGCAACCAAGGAACCAGGCCAAGGGACGACCGAGCGGCTCGTTCGCTTCGTTCCGTTCGATCCGGCGAGCAAAATGTCGGAGGCCGTGGTGGCCGATCTCGATGGGAATGAGCGGCGCGTCATCAAGGGCGCATTCGAGACTATCGCCGCTACGGCAGAGACGTCACCCGACGCGGCGCGCCTGGTCAACGATCTGGCCGAACGCGGACACCGCGTCATTGCAGTCGCTATGGGCTCGCCAGCATCGCTGCGCTTGCTCGGTCTCATTGCCATCAGCGATCCTCCCCGCGAGGATTCGGCGGGATTCATCACCTCGCTTCGGGAAATCGGCGTACGTACCCTAATGGTTACCGGGGATTCACCGGTCACGGCTTCGACGATCGCACGCAAGGTCGGCATCGCCGGCGGCGTTTGTCCACCGGAGCGCCTTTCAGGCGATGCAAGCGCGGAAAACTGCGGCGTTTTTGCGCGTGTCGTGCCGGAAGACAAATACCGGCTCGTCAAGGCATTGCAGGGCCGTGGCCATGTGGTCGGCATGTGCGGCGACGGCACGAACGATGCGCCGGCACTGCGGCAGGCGCAGATGGGGATCGCGGTATCGACCGCCACCGACGTTGCGAAAGCCGCGGCCGGGATGGTCATGACCGAGCCTGGCCTCGCCGGCATCGTGTTCGCCATCCGCGAAGGCCGGATCGGATTCCAGCGGCTTCTCACTTACACGTTCAACATGTTGGTGAAGAAGTTCGAGATCGTGCTTTTTCTGGCGATCGGGCTCGCCCTCACAGGCCATGCGATCATGACGCCGGCCTTGATGGTTCTTATGCTGGTGACGAACGACTTTCTCGCCATGTCGCTCACCACCGATCGCGCGAGCCCATCGCCCTCACCCAGCGTATGGCGCATGCGCAACATCACCGCCGCCGCTGTCGTCCTCGGTGCATGCAAGCTCGGTTTCTCGACGGCAGTACTGGCAGTCGGAAAGCATGAGCTGGGGCTCACCCCGGGAGAATTGCAGACGCTGGCGTTCGTGACGCTCGTATTCGGAGCGCAAGGCCTGTTGTACGTCGTGCGGGAGCGCCGTCATATGTGGTCTTCAATGCCAAGCAAATGGGTCGTGGCCGCATCCGCGGCGGACATCGCCATCGTCTCGGTACTCGCGTTGTCAGGCACCTTGATGGAGCCGCTTCCGTGGCGCGTTCTCGCCACGGTCTTCGTTGCCGTCGCCGGCTTCGCATTGATCCTCGATCAAGTCAAGTTACCGGTCAGATCGGCGTTCAGTATCGGGTGAGATGCCGAACCCGTTCGGTGAAATCGTGATTGGAGCGCATAGGTTCAGAAGGAGACTGATATGACACACGCAATGGAACACTGTCAGCGGCCATGGTGGAAGCGACCGCCGGTGTGGTTCATCGCCACCGCCGTGGTGCTGGGGCTGCTCATCGGTATCGGAGCCGAAATTGAATCGACCGGCAAATCGGCCGCGATGCCCTACGGCGCGTTTCTCAATCAACTCGAGGCCGGCAACGTCGCGAGCGTCACGATCCAGGGAACGGAGATCCGCGGGCGTTTCAAGCAGCCTTTGAAGGACACGCAGCAAGCTGCCTTCAGTACCCGGGTGCCGGACTTCGGCGATCCCGCGCTGATACCGGAACTGCGCAAACAGCACGTCGCGATCGACGTCAGCGCGCCATCGCCGTGGACGTCGGTGCTCACGCGCATCCCGTGGCCGATGCTGGTTTTCCTCGCGGTGGTGCTGCTCGCCGCCCTCGTCCGACTGGTGCGTGGAGGGAAGGCGCAACCGGGTCCCGCTGCGTCGCTGCCGGCGCATGGAATGATGGGACTCATCTCTGGTCTCTTCGCGAAGCGGGACCAAGCCGCGAGCCCGCCCACGCGCGACAGCGGCGAGCCGAAGAGCCGCTAGGGCGCCCTGGTGCACTCGACGGGGTGTAGCGATCCATGGCGCCGTCCAGCGCTTTGCGCTCCATGAGACAACACACGCGGACCGATCCGCGTCGCCGTGTGCGCCGCGCTGTCGCCGCGCTGGGTCTTGCGGTCATTGTCACGCTCACGTCAGCGGCGTGCACCACGCCGCGTCCTGATGTGCCGCGGCCGTTTTCCCAGGCGTGGCCGCGCCCGGAGGAAACCGTGCTCGGGCGCGAATTCGAACAGCAGCTCGCCGGCCATCCCGGAAAATCCGGGTTCTACCCGCTTGCCTCTGGAATGGACGCGTTCACCGTCCGGGCGAGCCTCGCCGAAACCGCGGAGCGCACGCTCGATCTGCAGTACTTCATCGTACACGAGGACACCACCACTCAGTTCCTTCTCTATCGCGTGCTGCGCGCGGCTGATCGCGGGGTGCGCGTGCGCCTGCTGATCGACGATCTCGACGCGGCCGGAAGAGATTTCGATCTCGCGAGCTTCGCGGCGCACCCCAACATCGAAGTGCGCGCGTTCAATCCTTTTGCGAGCCGCGGTCCGCTGGGGTTGTCGCAGCTTCTTGATTTCCTCGGAGACCCGGCGCGCCTGAACCGCCGCATGCACAACAAGCTGTGGATCGCGGACAACGCGATGGCGATCGTCGGCGGGCGCAATCTCGGCGACGAGTACTTCGACGCGCACGGCGAAGTCAATTTCGCCGATCTCGACATCCTCGCAGCCGGATCCGTCGTGCGCGACATCTCGCGCAGCTTCGACGACTACTGGAACAGCGAATGGGCGGTGCCCATCGAGGCTCTTGTCGCCGCACCGTTGGGAGCGGCGCAGCTTGCCGCATTCGAGCGGATTCTGGAAGCGCGGCTCGATGGCTTTCGCGACTCCGACTATGCACGTGCCCTGCGCGAAACGCACCTCGGATTTCGGTTGCGTTCGGGGCAGCTTCCGTTGATACCGGCGGACGCAATCGCCCTTTATGATCCACCCGCAAAAATTTCCGGCTCCGGCGCGGATGCAGCCCCCAGGCAAATCTTTGCGTCGCGCATGCGACCAATCGTCGACACGGTTCAGCGGGAGGTCATTCTGATATCGCCCTACTTCATCCCGAGCGATGAAGGGATCGCCGTACTGGGCGCGGTCGCCCGGCGCGGCGTGCGCGTGCGCATCCTCACCAATTCGCTTGCCTCCACCGACTACGTGCCGTTGGCGTATGCCGGCTACGCGCGATTGCGCGCTCGCTTGCTTGCGGCTGGTCTCGAGCTTTACGAAATGCGCCCGGAGCCCCGCGACGCCGGAGGCAGCCGGCGCCCGCTTGCTTCCTCCGGTGCCTACCTGCATACGAAAGCAGTCGTCGTCGACCGGCGGCACGTGGTGATAGGCTCGATGAACCTCGATCCGCGCTCGCGCCTGTACAACACCGAGGTTGCCGTCCTGCTGGAAAGCTCAGAACTCGGGGCGCGCCTCGGCACGCTGTTCGAGGAAGCCGTGCGACCCACCCATGCCTTCCGCGTGGAACGCGCCGGACGCGGTCAGGAGACGGAGCTCGTCTGGATCACAGAGGAGGCTGGCAAAGAGGTGCGCTACGACCGCGAACCGCTCGCCGGGTTTTGGCGGCGGCTTCTTGCGAAGCTGCTGGGCGCATTCGCGCCTGAAGACTTGCTTTGACCGCGGACAGCCTCGGAATCCAGCAAGTCAGGCGCCGATGCTTGACGCGCGGGTTCTTGTCCGTCCCCGACCGACCATTGGCGAACCGCGTCTTACCGGTGGCTGAGAGTAATCCGGTCGGAATCAATATCGAGGGTGCCATCAGCTTGCAGCCGCCGCAGTGCCCGATACAGCGCTTCGTGCGTCATGCCCAGCTCGGCCGCCCATGCCATGCGCGTTTCGGTCAACGCGACCGTTCCATCATTACCTTCCGACTCGATGTAGTGAACGATCCGTTGCTCCGCGTTCTTGAGGGCCAAGCGCTCGCACTGGGCGCGCAACTTGAGCACCTCGTGGGCAAGATGGTCCATCCACGCATCGCGAAATGTCACGTCCGTCGCAAGCGCGGCGCGAAAAGCCGCGGCGGGGAAGCGCAATACGGCACTCGTTTCGGCGGTAACGGCATCGCAGTGATAGCTCCCCGTACCAATGCTTGCTTCCGCAAAAAAGCCCCCACGCGAGCGCTGCAAGATTATCTCTGCCCCATTCCGGGCACGACGAACCAACCGAACTTCTCCGGCGATGACGCAGAATACGCCCCGCAGCCGATCCCCGAGTCGAAACAGCGTCTCGCCCGCTTCAATCTCCCGGCGCTCGGCAACCCCTCGCAACTTGGGCGGAATGGTTGCCAAAGCAGGTAGGGATTCGATCAGCGCTTGCCAGTCCATGCGCTACAGAAAATCCGAGTTCCTATGATCGCGATCATATCACCGAGGAACGGCCAGGACGTAACGTGAATCCTGTTTCAATGCTCCGATGCCACGACATGGGACAACCATGTAACAAGTAGACAATAATCCGGATGACATGGAATTCGCTCGCTCCCTCGCTGCGATACTGCACGTGACCCGAAAAGCTTCGACCGGGAGTCCTTCAATCAACCCTAAAGGAGATGAATCATGAAACCGTTTGTTTCCACCTTGCTTGCAGCCACCCTTGCAGCGGCGTCGTTTGCCGCAACCGCGCAACCGCCCGGCCCGGGACCTTGGGGTTGGGGCTGGCGCTTCGGACCGCCCGGATATTACTACCAGGCAAAAGAGCTCGATCGCGCCGCGATCGAGAAGAAGGCGAAAGAAATCCTTGGCGGCGCCGCCAAAGGCCAGGCCTGGAATACCCCGGCCGGCACCCGCATTCCGATCCAGTCAGGGAAAGACGTGGTCGGCGTTCTGTGGGAAGACAAGGACGTGAAAACGCTCGCGGTAGGCACCTACTGGGCCGGCCGATT
>JBGQGU010000217.1:0-5808 GCA_041497655.1 Gammaproteobacteria bacterium | reverse complement strand
TGAGGCCGTCGCCAAGTCCAAGCCCGACGGCTATACGCTCGGCGCAGCGTTCACCTCCTCGTTGACGATCAATCCGCACGTCTACAAGTCCCTGCCCTACGATACGTTCCGCGACTTCGTGCCGGTCACCCAGGTCGTGACTAACACCATCACGCTGGTGGTGAACCCGTACCTGCCGGTGCGCACGGCAAAGGAGCTGGTGGCGCTGGGAAGGTCGCGCCCCGGCGATCTCATTTACGCATCCGCCGGCGTCGGCAACATGACCCACCTCGCCGCCGAGCTGATGCGCATTGAAACGGGCCTCAAGATGGTTCACGTTCCGTACAAGGGCGATACGCCGGCTGTCACCGATCTCATCGGCGGCCAGGTCGCGCTCATCTTTGCCACCGCGCCTTCGGTGACGGGCCACATCAAGACCGGCAGATTGCGCCTCCTCGCGACCTGCGGCGAGAAACGCGCGATCGCCTTCCCGGATACACCCACCATGATCGAGTCCGGATTTCCCAAGGTGGTGGTAACCGGGTGGTGGGGGCTGATCGCGCCGGCCGGGACGCCGCAGGATATCGTGCAAAAGGTAAGCCGCGACACCGCGCGGCACGCGCTCTCGCCGGACCTCCGCCCGCAACTTAGCGCCCTCGGCGCCGAGCCGGCGGGCACCACGCCCGAGCAATTCGCGGCCTTCCTGAAGAGCGAAATGGACAAGTGGCAGCGCGTGTCCAAGGCGGCGGGGGTCTATCAAAGCCAGTGACGGCCTGCGGCCGAGTGAAAAGCGTGAGTCGTGAATCGTGATTCGACGCCCGAAGTTTGCAGTTTGCAGTGGGCAGTTTGCAGTTACTGCCAACTGACGGCTGCCAACTGCCAACTCCAGTGACCTGACACGCTTCATCACGTCACGCCCCGCCACGTCACGCTTTATCACGTCACGCCTTGTCAGGCCAGTGGCGCGGTTAGAATGTCGTCATGGCCGCGCCTGCCGACGGATCGACCAACACCGCATCGCCGCCGACGCTTGCGAGCGTGGTCGTCCTGCGCATCGCGGAATTCACCCGCAAGCCGGTCGCGGAGCAGGTCCGGCTGAAGGAGCGGCTCGACGCGGTGGTCACGTTCGCGATCCGGCCCGTGCCCGCCGCCGCCCGCATCGTGCTCGATGCGCCCGAGGGGGTCGCGGTCGTCGTGCTGGACGGCCCCGGGGTCGCGCTGGAGCTCGCGAAGCAATCGCAACTCGCGGCCGAGGGCCTCCGGCTTTGCATCGGGGTCAATCACGGCCCCGTCATGTCGGCGCTCGATGCGCATCGCGGGCCCGGGCTGTTTGGGGATGGGCTGACCGCCGGAGTGACGTTGTCAAATGCCGCGAAGCCGGGGCGCTTTGTCGCGTCGCGCTCGTTCCGCGAGGCCCTCAAGGAGTCCGATCCCCGCCGCGGGAGGGAGTTCGGCCCGGCGGGAACCTACACCGATACCCAACTGAGGGCGCACGAGCTATTTGCGCTCGATTGGCGGCCGGCCTTCGCCCGCCGCTTCCGGCTGATCGTCTACGGCGCCCTGACGATCGTTGCCATCATCGGGGCGGGCTTCACGGCGCGGTTCGCGCGGCTGGCTCTCGAGCCCCCGCCGGTGCTGCCAGCGGTCATCCGTCTCGAAATCACACCGCGCGGCGACGTCCTTATCGACGGCGTGCCGCAAGGCGCAAGCCCGCCGCTCACAGAAATCGAGGTGCACCCCGGCCCCCACACGATCGAGGTTCGCAATAGCCCTAGCCCGCCGCTCAAGCTCGAGGTAACCCTGGGATCAGGCGAAGGTATGACGATTACACACTCGTTCGCCGCTCCCGCGCCCGCGGCCAAGATCGCACCCAAGAGCACAGTCAGGCGCACGGAAAAGAAGACGGAGAAGAAGGTGGAGAAAAAGACGGAGGAGAACCGCTGGAAAACCCCCCGTGATTACTGGCGCGATTTCCGCCGCGATATCGGCTTCTGAAGAAGAATGAGTGAAGCGGAACTCAAGCAGCTTGGCCGTTACCGTCTTGTCGCGGAGCTCGGGCGCGGCGCCATGGGGGTCGTCTACAGGGCAGAGGACCCCCTGCTCAACCGCACGGTCGCAATCAAGACCGTTATCCTGATGGACGACCCGGCAGGGCGTGCCGAGTACGAGGCGCGCTTCTTCCAGGAGGCAAGAGCCGCGGGCGGACTGAACCATACCAACCTCATCACGATCCACGACATCGGCCGCGAGGGCGATATTGCATACATGGCAATGGAGCTGCTCGAGGGCACCGAGTTGCGCGAGCGGATGGCGAGGGGCCGGCTGCCGTTGCCGTTCGCCCTCGAGGTCGTGGCCCAGGTGGCCGACGGCCTCGCGTTCGCGCACGAGCACGGCGTAGTCCACCGCGATATCAAGCCCGGCAACATCATGATCGTGCGCGACCGCATCGCGAAGATCATGGATTTCGGGATCGCCCGCGTGCGGATGTCGGACGTCAAGACGCAGACCGGGGCGATACTCGGCTCGCCCCGGTACATGTCGCCCGAGCAGGTGACCGGCAGGCCCGCCGATCGCCGCTCCGACATCTTCTCGCTCGGCGTCGTGCTGCACGAGCTGGCGGCCGGAGAACCGCCATTTACCGCGCCCACCGTGACCCAGCTCATGCACCAGATCGCGACGGCGGTGCCGCGCCCGCCGAGCGCGACCAACCCGTCGGTGCCAGCCATGCTCGACCTGATCGTCGCCAAGGCGCTCGAGAAGCAGCCCGGCGCCCGTTACCAGAGCGCGGCGGAGCTTGCCAAGGACTTGCGGGCGTGCCTGGCGGACCTTGCCGGCCTTAAGGGTACTCGACCGGCGGCCGATGAGGCGACGGTGGCGATCGGTGCACAGACCGCACCCGAAGCCGGGTTGGACGTGGCGCTGGACAAGACCCGCGGCGAAGCCGCCAAGGAAAGCGAGAGCGCGACGTCCGCCATCACCGCAACTCTGTCCGGCCAGGGCCCCTATCTTTCCCTGTCACGGCGGTTCGACTCGACAGAGGCATTCCTGCGGTTGGCGGGGCCGGGGGCGGCCGGCGCAACTGGAGGCCCGCAAGCGCAGGCGGCCAAGTCAATGCTGTGGCGCGCGATCGGCAGAAACGTTTTCTCCCGCGTGTGGGTGGACTCGGTCTGGGTGATCTTCACGGAAGCCGTCATCATGGCGGTCCTCTTTGCCTGCCTTATCGCTTATGCCAATTAGCAGGCAGCAGCCAGGAAGCACGCGCGAAATGGAAAAGCGTGGGTCGTGATTCGTGAATCGTGATTCGACGGCAGGATTCAGGATCAAGGATTCAGGATTCGGAAAACCAGTTACGCTTCACCATGTCACCAATCCCCCCTGCCCCCCTTTGTCAAAGGGGGGAGACATGAATATGTCGGGGGGGATTTCGTCACGCTTTATCAAGCAGGCGGCGGCGCTGTTCGCTTGAAGGATTCCCGCGCTTCCATGTTCTTCCACAGCCGCACGAGCCCCGGGTACCGTTCCTGCGGGAAAAAATCGGGCCGGCGCAGCGTGATGAAGCCGATGTGGCAGGCGATCGCGACATCGGCGAGGCTCACCGCGTCGCCGGCGCACCAGCGCCGCCCGTCCAGCATCTCCTCGAGCGCGGCGAAGCCCGAGTCGAGCTTGCCGCGCTGACGGTCAAGCCAGTCCCGGCTGCGCTTTTGCTCATCGTGGAAGCGCATCTCGTAGAAGCTCGCAACGGCCGCGTCCATGGTGCCGTCCGCGAGCGCTTCCCAGCGCCTCACTTCCAGGCGGACCTCGGCGTCGGCCGGAATGAAGCGCGGCTGCGGGAAGCGGCCGTCCAGGTAGTCCGCGATCAGCGGCGAATTGGTGAGGACACGCCCGTCGTCGAGCCGGAGCGCCGGCACCTTGCCGATCGGGTTGGTCCGCTTGAGCTCGTTGGGACCGAACAGGTCCACCATCTCAAGCTCATGCGGGACGTTCTTCTCGAGCAGCATGACCCGGATCTTGCGGGCGAAGGGACTTCCGGCGGAGGCGTAGAGTTTCACTACTGCGCGCGCGAGATCGCAAGGGTGCACTCTTGCGCGCCGAGCTCACCCGCGCCTTGATAACGCTCGCCGGCGAACTTTCCGTCGAACGTGGCCTTGTAGGGCTGTCCGGTTCCGCGCCTGCCACCACCGGGAGCGACCCCATCTCCGGCAAGCTGAAGCCGGCCATTAGGCTCCGGGTTACCAGACAGCGCGAACGACCCCGGCTTGCCCTGATCGCCATGCTGCACGCTGAACGCGTTGTCGGTCACCGAGAATGGAATGTTGGACGCGAATGCAGGCCGTGCCCCGAATGCGCGGCATGAGATCTCCGCCGCCCATCGTCCGTTGTAATCAGCCGGGGGGGCCGCGGAAGGGGCCCGTGCCGCCACACGCGGGGACGGCGCGGCTGGCGCCGGCGGCGCGGTTCTCGGGACGGCTTCCGCCGGCGGCGGCGGCCTCGGGGCCGAGGCTACTCTGGCGGCGGCTTCCGCAGCTCGTCTCGCCTCAGCTGCCGCCGCCAGTTGCGCCGCGGCCTTGCGTCTTGCGGCCTCGGGCTCGGCGCGCGCCCGCGCGAGCTCCGCCTCCACGCGGGCGCGGCTCTCGGCCGCACGCTTTTCTTCCTGGGCACGTCCTGCATCGGTCGCCGCCGCGGCATCCGCCTCCGCCCGGCGTCTTGCCTCCTCGGCTTCGGCGCGCGCGCGGGCGAGCTCGGCTTCGACCTTCGCGCGCTCCACGGAGCGCATACCGGGCAGAGAATCGAAGTACCAGGCCAATGCGGCGGCAGTGACTACCAATGCCAGCACCCCAGCGGCCCATGCTCCGAGTGTCGGGCGCGACGCGGGCTTGGGGGTCGGAGCGGCCGGAGTGGGCGCGCGCAGCCCTCCCCGTTCGACGCGGTAGACCTGGATCGGCCGCTGAATGTTCTTGAGCGACTGGGTGCCGATGTCCACGAAACCCAGATCGAGCTTGCCCGAGATCTGATCGTAGATGCTCGACGAGACGCAGATGCCGCCGGGCTCGGCGATGCTCTCGAGGCGCGCCGCGATGTTGACCCCGTCGCCGAACAGGTCAGCGCCCTTTTCCATCACGTCACCAAGATTGACCCCGATCCGGAACAGCAGCCTCTGGGCCTCGGGCAGGCTGTCGTTGCGGGTCTTCAGCGCGTCCTGGATTTCCACCGCGCAGCGCACCGCCTCGACCGGGCTGCCAAACTCGGCGAGCACGCTGTCGCCCGCGGTGCCGACGATCCGTCCCTCGTGGTATTCGATGATGCCGTCGATCACCGCGCGGTGCGCCGCGAGGATCTTCATCGTCCCCTCCTCGTCGGCGGCCATCAACCGGCTGTAGCCGACGGCGTCGGTCGCGAGGATCGCGGCAAGCTTGCGTTTGACGGGAGTGGCGCACATGGCGAGTTCAAGCCTCCGCCCAGAATTTAGCCCCGGTCGCGTCTTAATGCAATCAGTGCGGTGCCGAAGCGCGTGTATTGAAGTTGCCGATGCCGCGCGCGCCCCGTGAGAAAAGCGGGCTGGTCAGCCGCACCGAATTCCGGAAGAACACGCCCGCATGACGCAGGCCATCAAGGCCCGCGCGAGATGGTGAGGGCGCAGATTAACCTGCCAAGATGCCCCGTGGCCTCGTAACGCTCGCCGTTGAACTTTCCGTCGAAGTCGCTGCTATAGGCCTGTCCGAATGACTGCCTTCTGCGAGAGATTCCGCCGCCGACAAACTGAAGCCGGCCGTCAGGCTCCGCAACACCATGCAGTCGGAACGACCCGGGCTGGTCACGCTCGCCATACTG